>JANOUH010000030.1:0-8017 GCA_031416795.1 Cytophagales bacterium
TTCCCAGCGGAGTCTCCCGCCTCGGGGACTCCGCGTAGATTGAAAGACAAAACGAATTAAAGATATTGACTTGACCAAAGAGACGATGAAATGAAGAGTTACAAAAACGTGGAGTCCCGAGGCGGAGACTCCACTAGGAAAGAGTCCCGGGGCGGAGACTCCACTAGGAAAGGTTTTCATGTAACCGGTGAACAAGGAGTTTATTCCATACTTCCCAGCGGAGTCTCCCGCCTCGGGGACTCCGCATAGAGTGAAGGACAAAAGGAAGTAAAGAATATTGACTTGAGCATAGAGATGATAAAATAAGTTGTTACAAAAACGTGGAGTCCCGAGGCGGAGACTCCACTAGGAAAGGGGTGATGAAATGAAGGGTTTCAAAGGCGCGGAGTCCCGAGGCGGAGACTCCACTAGGAAAGGTCCACGGGGATTGGTATAGTGAATTGAAATAAATTAATTGAAACAAAAGCACAATGAAATTTGGATTGGTTCTGCTTTTTCTTGTTCTCTCTAACCTTGCCAGTGCCCAACAATGGGATAGCATGAATTTCAATTTGCGATTAGATACTCTCTTACAAAAGTCAATTCAAAAAGCAGACTCGATTACTTTGTCATTTCAAAGTAAAGCTGATAGTTTGAGTGCACTCTACCAAAAGCAGTTTTCGCGAATTGATTCTGTGCGAAGTCACCTGCAATCTAAAATTGATAATCTAAACCACCTCAAGCTTCCAACGGATAAGGTGACTATAAAAATGGATAGTCTCAATCAGGTGGTGAATGAGAAAGTTTCTTTACTCACTAAAAAATTAAATGATCTAAAATCAAAGGCCACTGAAGACTTAAAGGAAATACAACTTCCGCCACAGTTGCAGGAGCCCATGCAAAAACTGCAATCTTCCATAGCGGGTTATTCACTTCCATCACTCAAAACAACTGCTCTGGGTATGCCATCCGTAAATTTTCCGGCTTATGATAATGCTCAATTGACTACACTCAGCAAACAACTTAATCTGGATACTAACTTCGGCAACATCTCGGATGAATTAGGAAACATAAAGGAGATCGCAGGCAATGCAAAAGAGTACACACAGGATGCAGAGAACCTGGTGAAAGGAAATCTCAATGAAGTAAAGAACATCGACAAAACTTTGGAAGCCGAATTATTGGATATGGAGGGAATGGACCAGTTGAAAGAAGGATCTGATTTGTTAGCATCCAATCCTATGGATTCTTCAGCATTAGCTAGTAAAGCAAAAGAGATGATAAAAGAACAAGTGATGAATGCTGCGCAAGATCACTTTGCAGGCAAACAGGAATTACTTCAGGAGGCGATGGGTAAAATGACTAAACTGAAGACTAAATATTCAGAAGTAAAAAGTATGGCGGAGCTACCTAAGAGATTACCCAATCCACTAAAAGGTAAGCCTTTCGTGGAGCGGTTGGTACCCGCATTAACTTTTCAAATTCAAAAATCAGGTAACTTCTTAGTGGATATAAATCCGATGCTGATGTATCGCATCAGTCCACGCATCTCAGCCGGGGCAGGATGGAATCAACGCTTTGCTTTTAATGACTTAACCATAAATAGAGCGGAAAGTATATATGGTCCGCGCGCAGCCTTTGAATTTAAATGGACCAGGGGGATAAACTTTCGTTTGTTGCCCGAGATCATGAACACCACCATTCCACCACACGTGGCCCAAAGCAAAGGGGTAGACCCCGTTTATCGGGAATGGGTAGGCAGTATGTTTTTTGGAATCAAGAAGGACTTCACGGTATACAAGCAAATTAAAGGAAACACGGAGATCCTCTATAACCTATACGACCCGGGCGGCATGAGCCCGTATGGAGATAAACTATCGGTGCGTTTTGGTTTTGAGTTTGCGATGAAGGAGCAGGGAAGAATCAAGAATTGAACACTGAAGATGGATTTATTGATAGCGGAAATAGATAAATCGTCTTATGCGCTCTTTTATGATTAGAATAAAATTGTTCTCACATCATCATTCGGTTGTCCGCCTGCCTTTGCCGGCAGGCAGGCCCTACCAAAAGGTAGGTAGGCAGGCGCCAAGGAGTGTGGAGCTCGGTTTAAATTTGTAGGTAGCGCGGGAATGGTTTAATTGTCTTTTAACCCCGGGGTCTGGGGATGGTTGCTTGATTGAAGTAATACTTTGCCCTGTCATGGGCGTAAGAGCTGACGCCTTGTTCACATTCAACCAGGTAATTAATACGGTGTTGCTTCCTCATGGGAATGATCTATTTTTGTCCTTCATTTAATTCAATTAACATAATATGGCCATCTTAAACGTACAGCAAATAAAGGAAATCAATGAGCAGATTGAGGAGATTGGAAAATCCATTGAACCCAAGTGTGAGATGGGAGCTCACGATAAGCCTTCTCTAACTGCGCTGTTAAAAGCTCAAAATCTAAAAAAAGAAGTGGTCTATTTTAAATGTAAGAGAGAATATTCGGATGCCATCATTGCCCACTTTGTCAAGGAAAAAGTTGTTAGTAAAAACCGATTTCATAAAAACAACCAGTCCTGCATTTTCATTCTTAAGTAATTTTATTACCCAGACAAAGCTTGCCTTCGTCTCTGTCTTCGTTAAAATAAACGGAGTGCCAATCACGGGTAATGATGTCAATGTAAAAAACAAAACTGCACCCTCCGGCAAGGAGAATGCAGTTTTATAACGAAGAGGAGTGAGGTATATTCCTACCGTTTCTGAATCAACCGAATCACTTGTTGTGTCTTGCTACCCCTGATAATCAGAACATAGTTATTTGAATTCAACGTAGGCTTCTCAAACGTCCATTCATAAGATGTATTGGCTTCTACGGTCTGTTCAAGCAGGGCGTCTACTTTTGTACCCACCATGTTGTAAAGTTCAACCTTTACCCGGTCGTTCACTTTAGCAGTAAAGTTTATTGAGAATGACCCGGAGAAAGGATTGGGATAAACGCTAACCTCCTGGCTCACACGTCCTGATTCCACCGTTTTGGAAGGAGCAGCGTTTGTGGTACCTGGAGCCACTGTAGTGATATCCTCTTCAGTCACCAGATCACATCCGTTCTTCACGTATATAATGCTATCTCTTATCGCGCTGCCCTTTTTTCCCATATCATGCGGCACTTCTACTGTAAATGCTGCGGTATCGATGTTTCCATGCAAATCCATCACAGCCAGCGTAATCACATACACACGACCGTTGCCGTTGCCTGAGCGTTCGGCCTGCAATTGCGTGGAATGGCAATCATCCGAAACCAAAATATCATCTGTTGTATTACCATCACCTTTTCCATTGTTGGGTTCATCGCTGCCAATTTCATCGATGATCACATCTTCGATCGTAATGCCTCCGCAATTATCAGAAACAGATTCAATATAGTCGGCTATGGCAATGGAATGATGTTTGTGATTGGCAGGCCACAATACAGGGGTTTGCTTTTTCTTCATGGTAATAACGGGTAGCTCAACATCTTTCACCGTGATGGTGAAACTGCAACTATCGATGTTGCCTGCAGCATCAGTCACCATATACGTTTCCTTGGTAACACCTACGGGGAAGAAGGCACCACTGCCCAATCCTTTGGTACGTTTGGTAACGACACCCGCACAATTATCAGTGCCAACAGGCGCAACATAGGTTACGATTGCTCCACATTTTCCTTGCTCATTATTCTTTTCAATATTGGCAACACATGTAATCTTTGGTTTTTCTTTATCTTCTACCGTAACCTTAAAGCTGCAGATGGAGACATTCCCTATCGTATCCCTGAGTTCGTATTTAACCTCGGTAACACCTACTGGGAAAAATGATCCGGGGTCAAGGCCGGCAATCTTTTTAACCTCCACTTTATCCGAACAAGCATCCACTCCGGTAGGAAGATCAAACGAAACCTTTGCACCGCAGAGCCCGGCTTCATTCACAACAACCATATCTTTTGGGCACGTATTGATTACAGGACCAACATCATCGTACTTCACTACAACAGAAGTGCAGGTAGCGGTTGTGCCTGCGCAGCCACCGGTGCCTCGAACATAATAGGTAGCGGTTTTATCTACTTTCACTTTAAGAGATGTGCCTGTTCCCAAAGTTGTGCCTCCACAACTTCCTGAATACCAGGTCCAGGTGGTGGCATCATTTAAAGTTCCGGTTAACTCCAGGGTAACTTCAACTTTCGGGCAATAAGTACCACCTCCCTTTACTTCTGTGATTACCGGAGCGTTACAAGCAGTTTGCGCCAACAGTCCATATGATATGGAGAATAGAGACAACATGAGTAGTAGATATTTTTTCATACGCTTTAACATTTATTCATCCTGCACGGAAACATGACTAAGACAAGTAAAGGTAGCTTTAGTGGCTATCTTTTTAAATGACGTTGGTCATCATATTTCAACCTTTTTCGTCCGTTCATCGATTTTATTGACAATGAATGTGGGATATTCACAATGGGTGACCTCAAGGGCAGCATGACAGTATAAAAAGCCTTTTACGGATTTTTAACATAATCATTATCTTACGTGATCAAACCTTACCGTAGACGCGTAACCTGAATCCAGCAACTATGAAACAAATTTTAATTTTCCTGACCTGCTTATTGATCCTGATATCATGTTCAAACCAACCCAGTCCTGAGACTACCGCGGCCACTACAATAACTCTTTCCAAAGATCAGTTGAAAGACAAAATCATGGGTGGTTGGGCTGGGCAAACCATTGGTGTAACCTTTGGAGGGCCTTACGAATTCAGATTTCAGGGAGCATTTATTGGGGATTACCAACCATTGCTTTGGTATGATGGCTACCTGAAGAATACCATGGAAAATAATCCCGGTTTGTACGATGATCTTTATATGGATCTCACTTTCGTGGATGTGTTTGAAAAATACGGACTCGATGCACCCGTTGATTCTTTTGCCAACGCTTATGCTCATGCTGGCTACGCGCTATGGCATGCCAACCAGGCCGGTCGCTATAATATTTTACATGGAGTAGGAGCACCTGCTTCTGGTCATTGGCTCAACAATCCACATGCAGATTGTATAGACTACCAGATTGAAGCAGACTTTGCAGGGTTGATGAGTCCGGGTATGCCGAACACGGCATCCGAGATTGGGGATAAGATCGGGCACATCATGAACTATGGTGATGGCTGGTATGGCGGTGTGTATGTAGGAGCCTTGTATGCATTGGCGTTTACCTCTAATGACATTCCCTTTATAGTAAGTGAAGCATTGAAATCAATTCCTCCACAAAGTGAATTTTATCAGTGTATCCATGACGTGATCAGCTGGCATAAACAATATCCTGCAGATTGGAAGCAAACGTGGCTAGAGGTTGAAAAGAAATGGGCCAGTGATATCGGTTGTCCGGATGGGGTTTTCCACCCGTTTAATATTGATGCGAAAGTAAATGCTGCTTATGTGGTGATGGGCTTGTTGTATGGTGAAGGTGACTTTACCAAAACGCTGGAGTTCTCCACACGCACTGGGCAAGATGCCGATTGCAATCCTTCTTCAGCCGGAGGAATATTAGGAACCATTGTAGGCTATAAAAATATTCCAGCTTATTGGAAGATGGGATTGAAAGAAGCCGAAGACATCGATTTTAAATACACAACCATTTCATTGAATGATGTGTATGAAATTGGATTCAAACATGCGTTGCAAAATATTGAGAAGCAAGGTGGAAAGATTGAAGGAGATCAGGTAACACTTCCGTTACAAACAACAACGGCCGTAAAATTTGAAAAGAGTTTCGAGGAACATTATCCCATTGCTAAGATTCCGGTAGTATGGTCGGAGGCAAAAGATGAAATCAGTTTTGAGTTTGAAGGCACTGGCTTTGTCATGAAAGGTGACGCTTCGCCCTGGGCCAATACGAGTGATTATGTTTTTCAAACCGAGTTATACCTCGATAATGAGCTTATTGAAAAACCACAGCTTCCTGTGAATTTCACTACGAGACGCCATGAGTTTTGCTGGAAATATCAGATCCCGAAAGGAAAGCACACCGTGAAATTGAAAATTTTAAATCCATCGCAGGAACATTACTTTCGATCAGGGGAGGCCATCATTTATTCTGATCAACCTGTGGATGGGATGAAGTTGAATATGGAGAAGGCGAAGAGTATTTAATAGTAGGATACCTGATTGCCGACAGGTCAATCGATCTGTCACCAATTCAAAATCATTAGGATTGCATGGAATCAGATAAGACTTAAAAATAAATCTTCTCGTAATGAGTTTAGGTAAGTATTAAAATTAACAAGACTTCACTTCGAAATATATTCTAAGGAACTTTATTCCTTTTTTTTCTCAAATATTCCTCGGCTAGTTTTCCATTAGAAGTATACACATGCTTATCTTCGCGATTATTTACAAAAAATTCTGAATGCTGGATAATACATCAATAAACATCACGCAAGAATTAAAGAAGATTACATTCCTTGTCATAATTTCTGCCAGTGTTGTCTATGTTATCGGATGGTTCATTCATGTGATGGATCCTGACTCCGCCCAATACGCATCGATCACCAGAGAAATGTTGGAACGAGGAGATTACCTTACTTTTACCGACCAGGGTCGTGAATATCTGGATAAGCCTCCGTTATTGTTTTGGTTAACAGGCATATCGTTTAAACTATTTGGAATTAATGATATTGCTTTCCGCATTCCGGCCTTTATAGCCACGTTACTCACCCTGCTTTCCACTTTTAAACTCTCCACAATCTATTACGACAAGAAAACTAGCTACCTCGCAGTAATTATCCTTGCAACAGTTCAGGCCACCTTTCTCATCAATCATGATGTTCGAACCGATACCAATTTAATTTGTTGGTTTATATTCAGCATGTGGCATCTTGCTGCTTATCTTGAAACCAGGAAGTCAATTCATTTTGTACTAGCATTTACCGGAGTTGGCCTTGCCATGCTAGCTAAAGGTCCAATCGGCCTGGTGGCTCCTGCACTTGGTGTTTTCATGCACCTGATGATAAAGAAGGAGTGGAGAAGATTATTCAATCCTGCGTGGGTTTTAGGCCTATTGATTGTGGGAATCGTGCTATTGCCTATGTCTTATGGCCTATACACGCAATTTGATCAGCATCCTGAGAAAGTAGTCAATGGATTGACCGGAGTTTCTGGTCTTCGGTTTTTTTACTGGACACAAAGTTTTGGGAGGATAACCGGTGAAAATGTATGGAAGAATAATGTTGGCCCTTTTTTCTTGTCGCATAGTACGTTGTGGGCATTTTTTCCATGGAGTATTTTTCTTGTGCTGGGACTGATACGGGAAGTAAAAATTATTTTTTTTCACATTACTGGCAAAGCGAAACAAAATGAATTCCTGATTTTCTTTGGCTTACTTCTTCCATTTGTGGCTCTTTCGGCTAGCTCTTATCAACTTCCTCATTACGCATTTATTGTTTATCCACTTGGCGCGATCATTACAGCCAAATATATTTCATATGTTTTTTATGAGCCTGGCATTTCAAGTGCAAGGATTTTATATATCATTCAAACCGTCATTCTTTATCTCGTGTTGATTTTGATCTTTGCACTGGTGTGGTTTTGCTTTCCCGATCACAACACATTTGCCCTCATTTTATATTTTATACTAGTGGCAACTTTCGTGGCGTTAACTTTTATGATAAAGACACGGCATAAGTTTATTATTTTATCAGCACTTTTAATAATTGGTGTTAACCTGATTTTAAACAGCTATTTCTATCCACAATTATTAAAATATCAGCCTGGCCCTATAATGGCCGCAAAAGCCAAAGAGAACGGTTTATCGAAAGGAAATTTATATTGCTACAAAATAGGTTCACCCTGGTCATTGAATTACTATGCAGACATGACCGTTCCATCCACAGATGATTTTGAATCGCTGATCGAAAAAAAAGATATACTGGTGTATATGAAAGAGGAATTTGTTCAAGAATTTAAAAATCGAAGGCCCGATTTACAGGTTGTTCATTGCATGGGCGATTATCCTATAACGGTACTGAA
>JANOUH010000031.1:0-12507 GCA_031416795.1 Cytophagales bacterium
GCTGTGCAAAACAATGTGTTGAAGATGATCATTGATGTAGCGCAGAAAAAGAAAATTCCATTCCAGCGCCAGGCCGTGTCACGTTCAACAGGAACAGATACGGATTCATTTGCTTATTCCGCTGAGGGAGTTGCATCAGCTTTGATTTCTCTTCCTTTGAAGTACATGCACACTACGGTTGAGACGGTGCATAAAGACGATGTGGAGAATGTGATCAACCTGATTTATGATGTATTGCTTCAGGTGAAGCCAGGTCATGATTTCAGATATATTAAGTAAGTATTCCTTGTAGTAAGTTATTTCGGCATGTGATGTACAGGCCGAAATAATTTCTCCTATTTTCTGCCTTTAAGATACGGTATACATCCAACAACGATGAGAAAATTATTAACCGTTTTGTTTTTGATTCTGTTAATAGAAACTGTTCCTGTCTCCTGTTCTTTTTTTTGTAGGGATAGTTGTGGTTGTGACCCGTCCCCTGGCCCTCAGAAGCAAATAAATATTATTTCATGGAACATCGAGACGGTATCTGAAAACTATCAGACACTCGATACTTCTTTTGTTTACGATTTTGATAAAGTTTATAAGTCGCTTCGAATTGATAAACGCTTAATTGTTTCCTTCGAAGATTCATCGGTAGTGGGTTTTTCAAATGTTGCTTACGCGTGCAGCCCGGCACCATTAAAAGCAATTCAAACAATTGAATCCATTAAAATCATTGCCGCCAATCAAACTGCTTTCAAGGATGCTAACGACATCATTCAGATTGGAGATAACATTATCAATCGGTTTAGAATGACCTATTATTTTGATGCTAACTTTCAACCAATCGATACTTTTATTTATCAACGGTTGATTTATGAGGAAGATAAATACACGTTGAAATTGATGGAGCGACCTTTTCAGGAAGTAAAAATGAAATTCAATATTGTAATCACTTTGTCGGATGGTAAAGTATTGGAATTAAATGATCAGCGGCTTCGCATAAAATAGTCCATCCCTTAATGGTTGAATTTACCGACCAGCTTTTGCCTGGTACTCCCTATTTTTCTACTCGGCTGATTCCACCATTGCAAAGCCTACTGTCTTCAAATCATTCCAAAATCCAGGATAGGATTTATTAACAACAGATGGCTCCTTAATAATCAAGTTAGTAAGTGTTGCCCAAGGAGCAAGCCCCATGGCCATGCGATGATCATGATAGGTTTCTATGGTAATAGGTTCCCCCGTAATTTTGCCCGGAGTCAATATCCATTTTCCTGTTTCAGGTTCGGTTAAGGTCGCACCGATTTTCGCCATCTCATTTTGTAACGCAGCAATACGATCGGTTTCTTTAATACGAAGACTTTCAAGCCCTATAAATTCACCACTAATTCCTTTGGCTGCACACACTGGCAAAACAGTTTGAGCGAGGTCAGGGCAATCTTTAAAATTCCAACTGATTTTATCTGAGTGATTTTTCTTGGTTAGTACTAACGTATTATTAGCAAATGTCGACTGAACCCCGAGCTCTTCCATAATCTCTGCAATCACGCGATCACCCTGCATCGATTTTTCAGATACATTAGGTAAAACGATGTTGGCCTTCTCTGCTAATGCAGTAAACCCATACCAATAACTGATGGCCGACCAGTCTGCCTCTACCGTTACATTGGCCGGTTGATAGGGAGTTGATGGAACCTTAATGATTTGTTTATCGAAATCAAGATGGCATGTGACCCCAAATTCTTTCATTAGTGCGGCCGTCATTTGTATATAGGGCACGCTCCCGATTTTTCCCGTAAGGAAAATGGTAAGTCCCATAGCAAGTGTTGGCGCAATCATCATCAAAGCAGAAATGTATTGGCTGCTCACGTTGCCTGGAATTTCAAGTCGATCCGTTTTTTGACGATCGAATCCCTTTGTTTCAATAGAAGGAAATCCTTCATTTTCAAGGTAGTCGATAGAAGCACCAAGCGATCGAAGGGCATCCACTAAAATCCCAATGGGCCGCTCCTTCATGCGGGGTGTGCCGGTGATGATTTTATTTTTTCCTGAGACAGCGAAGTAAGCAGTGAGAAATCTCATGGTGGTGCCGGCATCGAGTACGTCAATAATTTTATCATCGCTACCGACTAGCCGATTCATCAGTTGAGTATCGCGCGCATCGGATAGATTACTAACAACTGATTGGTTGCCACTCAATGCTTTTAATAATAGGGCACGGTTACTTATACTCTTCGAAGAGGATAATTGCAAAACGGTGCCCAATACTGAAGATGTTTTTGATATGGAGAGATAGGATGCCAAGGGTGCTTTGTTAAGTTGGTGTTAAAAGTAATTTTTATTAGAAGATTTTTTAGAACACTTGAAACATTTTAATCTAAAAACGGGTTGAGAACAGTATGACAACATCAAAAAAAATCATGATCGGATTAGGTGTAGCAGGCGGAGCACTGCTGGCAGCCTGGTTGCTGACAGGCGACCGCAAAAAGAAAACAAAAGAGTTTGTTAGCAAGAAAGCGGAAGACCTTAAGCAATCTTTGAAGAAAGAGAAACCTGAGGTGGAAGATTCAGAAGTACACTATGTGTAAACCAGCTGATAATATTTCAGTGACTCTTCAATCTCTTCTTGGCCAACCTCCACATCCCAACAGGCCTTTCCAATTCCCTCAGTCAGCGCCATCAGAATCTTATTTCCTTTATTTTTCTTATCCTGAGCCATTAGTTTTATTACTTCATCAAACGTTGAAGGCAATATTACTTTAGGATAGATCTGCTTAACATAGCTACTGATTTCCGCCAATTCTGTTCTGGTAATAAGTTTTTTTGTTTCCGCTATGCTAGCTTCGGCAATCATGCCCACCGCTATAGCTTCACCATGGAATAAGCGGTTTCCTGATTTCAGGAAATAACTTTCCACCGCATGGCCTACCGTATGGCCAAAGTTGAGAATCTTACGAAGCCCTTTTTCGCGCGGGTCGGTTTCTATAACTTGTTTCTTGAATGCAACAGAGTGTGGAATCAAAGCTGCCCAATCCTGATCTTCCAACGACCTGGCCCTAATGACATCCCACATTTTTTTATCTGAGATCAAACAATGCTTTATAATTTCGGCAAAGCCAGAGCGCAGTTCCCTTTCGGGAAGAGTTGTTAAGAAAGGAGGACAAATCAGCGTGGCAACGGGTTCGCAAAAAACGCCTATGTGATTCTTAAATTGATTGAAGTCGATACCCAACTTTCCACCAACACTCGCGTCCACCTGGGCAAGCAGGGTAGTAGGCATTAACACAAAGTCGATTCCCCTTTTAAAAGTAGCGGCACAAAATCCACCAAGATCACCAATCACTCCACCACCCAGAACAATCAATAAAGAATGTCGATCAAATTGGAGCTCAGTTAGCTTTTGCCACACTACGGTGCAGGCCTCAAGGTTTTTATGTTCCTCCCCGGCAGGGATTGTAAATACCGAATGGTTGGGAAGTACCGATTGAACCAATGGATAGCAGTATTTATAGGTATTGGTATCAGTAAGGACAGCCACAGAAGAATATTGCCTGTTGGCAAAAAACTCCTCCAGCAATTCGTGTGGGTTATTCTGTATGGAAATCAGGGATGAGGACATTTGTTTTTCAAAAAAATGGAAACGACTTTGGCAAAATAAACCAATAATCAGTCAATAATAGATTGGTTTAAGAACATTCTTACCGATCTCACGAACAGTCGTTTTTATAATCACAGGCACTCTTATATTTGTGCCGCAATTCTAGTTATATGCAAATACAGTCTAACGTCCATTTCGATGATACCCAGGTGGCCTTTTCCTATAAAAGTGATAGGGAACTAAAGAAGGCAAATTTTATCTTTTCGGTGGTTAACAACCCCACGATTTCAAGCATCGCTACCAGCCTGGCTAAGGCTGGACTGGCACTGCATCTTCCGGTGAAAGGCCTTATTAAGTCCACGGTATTTCAACATTTCTGTGGAGGCGAAGACATCGCGCAAAGTGAACGTACCATTCAGACGCTTAGTAAGTTTCATGTGGGCACCATTTTGGATTTTTCTGCCGAAGGAGCTCACACTGAAGAAGGCTTCGACAGAACCACAGATGAAATTTTAAAGACACTCGATAAAGCCAAAAGCAATCCGGCCATTCCGTTTACGGTCTTTAAAAGTACAGGCCTGGTAAGTATAGATCTGCTCACCAAAGTTCAAAGTAAAGAGACACTCACAGCCGAAGAGCAAGAAGCATTTCAACATTTTCATGACCGCGTTGAAAAAATCTGCAAGAAGGCTTATGATTATGATGTGCCTGTGATGATTGATGCTGAAGACAGCTGGATTCAAAACCCGATTGATGAGCTCTCTTACGAGATGATGAAGAAGTACAATCAGAAGCGTGCTATTGTATTTAATACCTATCAAATGTATCGTAGAGATATGTTGGATAACCTGCGCAATGCGTATCACATAGCCACTATGCACAATTACTTTTTAGGAGTGAAAATGGTGCGTGGTGCTTATATGGAAAAGGAAGCAGAGCGTGCGGAAAAAATGGGTTACTCCAATCCGATTCATCCCAACAAGCAGGCTACAGACGATTCATTCAACAAAGGCCTGGCCTTTTGTATTGATAACAAGCAGCGCGTGAGTTTGATGTGCGGTTCGCATAATGAATACAGCAATCAATACCTGGCCGTGCTGATGGAAAAACACAGTATGAACCCGAGCGATTCACGCGTTTGGTTTGCTCAACTATTGGGCATGAGCGATAATATTTCATTTAACCTTGCCAAGGCGGGATATAATGTTGCCAAGTATGTTCCCTATGGTCCTGTTGAATTGGTGATGCCTTATTTGATTCGCAGGGCATCTGAAAATACATCCGTTGCAGGCCAGAGCAGCCGCGAACTGACTATGATCAGAAAGGAGCTAACACGCAGAAAAAACGGCAAATGATTGTTAGAGTAAGCGGTAAGCACTCGTTTGATCAATACTGACATAGTTTTTTGCCTATTGCAATTGCCTACTGCCAATTTGTTATTTTTGCCCCTCATTTACTAATAAAATCGCGATCATCATGCAATTAAGCGAACAGGAGATCATCCGGAGACAAAGTTTACAGGAACTGGTAAAGCTGGGAATTAACCCCTACCCGGCCGAATTATTTGAAATCAACGCCTCGGCAGCTGATATACACGAGCATTATCCAAATCAAAAGATTGAATATAAAGATGTGTCCATAGCAGGCCGCATTATGTCCCGCAGAATTATGGGCAATGCCTCCTTTGCCGAATTGCAGGATGAATCAGGTCGCATTCAGTTATACTTTCGCAGAGATGATCTTTGCCCTGATGAGGACAAGACCCTTTATAACACAGTATTCAAAAAACTGATTGATATCGGTGACATCATTGGTGTGAAAGGTTTTGTGTTCACTACGCAGACAGGAGAAATATCCATCCACGTTACCAACTTTAAAATTCTATCGAAGTCGTTGAGACCGTTGCCTGTTGTTAAAGAAACAAAAGATGAGCAAGGCAATGTGACGTTGCACGATGCCTTTACGGATCCGGAGCAACGTTATCGTCAGCGTTATGTTGACCTGGTGGTAAATCCACAAGTACGTGATGCTTTTGTGAAACGCACGAAGATGGTAAACTCTATGCGGTCGTACCTAAACAACAAAGGCTATCTTGAAGTTGAGACTCCAATTTTGCAACCGCTTTATGGAGGAGCAGCCGCACGTCCGTTCAAAACACATCACAACACGTTGGACATGACGCTATACCTGCGCATTGCCAATGAACTTTATCTGAAGCGATTGATTGTTGGCGGATTCGATGGAGTGTATGAATTCTCTAAAGACTTCCGCAACGAAGGCATGTCACGCTTTCACAATCCTGAATTCACGCAAGTGGAATTATATGTAGCCTACAAAGACTACAACTGGATGATGAACCTGGTGGAGGAGATGATTGAAAAAGCAGCTATTGATCTGCATGGAAAAACAGAAATTAAAGTAGGCGACAACCTTATCGACTTTAAGCGCCCATGGAAACGCTTCACCATGTACGAAGCCATACAGCACTTTACGGGCATTGATATTTCTGAAATGGATGAAGTTGAGTTGCGCGACACGTGTAAAAAACTTCATGTGCCCATGGATGAAACCATGGGCAAAGGAAAATTGATCGACCAGATTTTTGGTGAGAAGTGCGAACATCATTTAATTCAGCCAACTTTCATTACTGATTATCCACTGGAGATGTCGCCATTAGCGAAGAAACATCGTACTCGTGAAGGACTTGTTGAACGCTTTGAAGCCATTTGTAACCGCAAAGAAATTTGCAATGCGTTCTCCGAGTTGAACGATCCAATCGATCAGCGAGAGCGTTTCGAAGAGCAACTTGAATTAGGTAAGCGTGGTGATGAAGAGGCGATGACGCTGGACGAAGATTTTCTACGCGCATTGGAATATGGTATGCCACCCACTGCAGGACTAGGCATTGGCATCGACCGTCTATCGATGATCATGACTAATTCACCATCCATTCAGGATGTGATTTTCTTTCCACAGATGAAACCTGAGAAACAAGCGGAGGGTGCCGTGGCTGATAATTTTGAATCCATCGGTGTGCGTGCTGAATTAATTCCCATTCTTCAAAAGTTAGGAATAACATCCATCGCTCAAATAAGAGAAATCAAAGCCACAAAACTATTCAATGACATTCCCGGAATGCGCAAAAAACTGAAGTTGGATGCTGTCCAGAATCCTACGCTTCAGGAAATTGAAGGTTGGCTGGCTAAGTAACGGACTTCTGGCATAACTACCTCAAGATAATAGATGACGATAGCAGATTGTTTAGTACATTACTTGTACTAAACAATTCTTACCTCAATGCTTAAAGCTTTATCGGTTGCCATCTTATGGGTGGGGTTATCATGCCATGCGTTCAGCCAGGATGATGGCGAGGATTCAAAAGTATATATCAATTCAAATCGAAAATATAAAAATGAAGTGGCTATCGATATTTCTCCGCTTCAGTTTTTGCTAGGTAATGCTGGCGCTAATTACCCTTCGCTTTTTTATCGAAAACATTTTATAAAAACCAAGGCGGTAAAATCGTTATCAGGTGTTTCCGTTACATCTTACCATGCGTATCGATTCAGGATTGGATCGAATTTATCATTTCAGAAATTATATATTCCCGACATTAGAAATATTATCGTGAATAGTCCGAACTATTATTATTACAACTGGGGTAGTCAACAGCTTAGTAATTATTCCAGCTTTTTCATCAGGGTTGGTAGGGAGAAGCAACTTCGTAGCGGAAGATTCGAACTACTATATGGTTATGATTTGTTTTATGAATTCACCAGATCAGAAGCTCAAAATTTGTACATCTCCGTTTACAACAATGCCGCTGGGATCTCTAATGTTAATCAACAATGGGGTTATTCGGAAAAAAATTCAATGGCTGGCGTTGCCGCTATTGGCGGGTTAAAATATTTCCTAATTCCACGACTTTGTTTTTCTGCTGAGGCAACATTTAATTTTGGGTATACATTTCAAAGCAAGACAACCTTTTACGCATATTATGATACCGGCATAGATGATTATCAGGAAACGAACATAGAAGGCATAAAAATGAATGGTTTAAAATCCACCATCAATCCTCTGTTTCTGATCAATATAGGTTATTATTTTTGAGCTACTAGTTATCAAAGAAGTTGCGCTGACGATCCATTTTCAAATCCTTGAGCATGCTTGATTTAATACCAATGGAAAAGTTATACGATTGGTATTTTCCAAACGGAGTCCAGTTTAAACTCATCTGCCAGCAATGCAAATCGCGATTAAGGCTAATCAGAGTTTGAGTAAAAGCTTTGTTTTGAAAATCGTAACCCGAATTATACTGGATCTTCCATTTTTCAGTAAGAGAGATGTCTCCGTTAAAGCGAATAGCTTGTGTAATGGTAGGCGTTGAATTTATAGCGTGTTGATAATCGACATTATAACTTATTCTAAGATTCCAGGGAATTGAAAAATCGATATAAGTATCAGGGTTTTGCAATAAGTATTTTTTTTCGGCATCAGGTAAATCTGACTTTGCTATCTTATCACGCGTATCCGTGTCTTTGTTCTGACCTTTGGGATTTAGGTTGGTGCTCAAAGCTAAATTAGCCTGGGTAATTCTTCCAATTTGTCCAGAGTTCCATACCAGCCTATCGATGCGCTTCTCGGTATAAATCGGGTTATCATCTACGTCATAGTCTGTCACATAATTGCGGTATTCATACGGGTCCAGCGTAGCGCCAAAATTAAGATTGATTTTGCCATTTAAAATATTGGTGTTGGCGGAGATACCCAAGTTTGAAAGTTTAAGCGAATCCGCAAGGAAGTTATAAGAACCTCCAATGGAGAGCGTGTTGAATAAAGGAATCTTTCTGTCTATCGTATCTTTTTCACCTCGCACTTTCAACTCAATGTTGTTGTTAAGGCCCATGCTGATGGCGCTGCTTCTGCCAGGGCTTGCAGTACCATAAATGAAATTTTCATGGCGTGCTTTCAACACTACATTTTCGTTCTTTGCGCCATCTTGAATCGTGAATTTCTGGTAGTAGTCATAACTTGGATCACTGAAATCGGGTTGGTAACTATATCCCACGGAAGGATTGATGACATGTCGTATAGCCTTCAGTTTCGCCTTTGGGTTTTTAGACAGGTATGTTCCATAAATGCGCGTAGTTAAACTTGCTCCACCCGAATAATTAAACACGCGATTAAATTGATTAATTGTATCAGCAACGAAGATCTTATCCGTTTCATCATAGCGCCAGTTTAGTTTCTCCAAATACCAGCGCTCTTCATAACTTACACTAGGACTCACCGTGAGAAACTTCAATAATTTGAACGAAGTGCTTAGTGGTATTGAAAACCGTATTCCCTTGCGGGAATTTTTAAGAAAGGTCGAAAAATTATCTGCAGAGAATGGAGCAATACTATCAATCGGGTTGCCATTTACATCCTTCGCAATTTTGCCCACGCTATTGGTTATTTGATTTGTACCGGTCATCGTATACCTGAAGTTTATGTTTTGTAGAAACATACTTTTCTCCACATTTTTAAACGGATAAATATTGTTCATGTTAAAACTCAAATCAGGCAGACCCAAATCAATCTTCTTTGTGCTTAGGTCCTGGTTGTGCCGCAGATTCATACCAAGGCTGAAAGGAGTTCCAGGGAAAGTCTTGCTGTAATTAATACTGGAACTCAATTTCTGTGTGGTGTTATCAATACGAGATGATTGTGGATTTGAATTGATCGTCAGATAGTTGTTGTTATTGTAGGTGGAACTGGCCGCTGAAACAGATGCTGAAAATCGACTTGTTCCTTTTGATTGTGGTGAATGGTTCCAACTGAGTTGAAAGTCTTTTGTTCGGGTTGGATTTTCAATGTTGTCTGTGTTCACGTTATTCGTGAAGGAGAAATTAAACGCCCCGTTATATTTATAAAGGGTATTGTAATTTGTATTGATATTGATTGCCCCTCCGCCCTTGGAATAGATATCACCTGTAATAGTTAGTTTTATATATTCATTGATGTCAAAGAAATATCCTCCTCTTCTCAGAAAAAATCCGCGCCTACGTTCCTCACCAAAAGATGGGACTAAAATACCGGAGGCACTTTTCTTGGGGGAAGGGAAAATTCCAAAAGCAAAACCCAAAGGAGTGGGCACGCCATTAAATTCCATGTAGAAAGGTCCAGATACCATTTTATCGCCAGGTATCGCTTTAGCCTTACTTGAAATTATCCTGAAGTGAGGTTTGGCCAGGTCGCATGTAGTGTATGCGTTGCCAATAGTGAAAAGTTCATTCTTTTCATTTTTATAAACCAGATCGCCATGTAAAAAACCATCTCCTTGTTTAGTTACGACTTCAGAGATTTTGGCTTTTTTCGTTTTAAAATTATAGACCATATCCTTGGTCTCGTATTTTTCATTTCCATTGATGAATATTGGATAACCATAAGTACGGCCGGCAGAATCTACTCGACTTTTGGCAGTAATCGTTGACTTTTCATAGTCGATAACAATTTCTTCTGCTTGTAATTCAATGATCCCATACTTCACAATAGCGCCTCCATAAAGCCACATCATTTTGGTATTGAGGTTGGAGATGATTGAATCCTGAGCGGAGTAGGTTATCGTAGTTTCAATATCACTTTTTTGGGGTGTCTTCAGCGTGTCTGCTTTGTTATTAGTATTTAAGGTATCCTTTTTGTTTGTTGCCGTGTCAGATTTTATTGGCAGGGTTCCTACAGGCACACGCAGGGGCTTTTCCACCTGGCCATGGGCACTCATTATAAAACCAATAACAGATATGAGGGAAATGAAGATGATACGTAACACAATAAATGCAGTCTCTGATTTGATTTTCAGGAGTTTAGCTTTTAGTGAAAAATTCACAACTTTGTACAAAGTTATTGCAAATACTTCAGACATCGGTAAGACAGTGAAGAATATCAAAATTAAACTCATCCTGTTAGCAATAATCTTGCTAAATTTTTCAGGAACCGCTAACCGTATGGATTCTAAGGTTGACGTGGTTGTCATTGATCCCGGGCACGGTGGCCACGACCCCGGCACTATGGGCAAAAGCTCGAAGGAGAAGGAAGTGGTTTTGAAAATCGCCCTTAAACTTGGAAAGCACATCGAAGAGAATATGCCTGGTGTGAAGGTACTGTTTACACGCAAAACAGATAAGTACGTTGAATTTCAGGATCGGGCTGATGTAGCCAATAAAAACCATGCTGATTTGTTTATAAGCATTCATGCAAATTCGATTGTAGGCGCGAATGCTTTTGGAACTGAGACCTATGTGATGGGACTACACAAGGATAAGAGTAACTTTGAAGTTGCGAAGCGCGAAAACTCTGTGATTCTGATGGATGAAAACTATAAAGAAAAATATGAGGGATTTGATCCTAAAAGCCCTGAGTCGTATATTTTATTTTCATTGAATCAAAGTGCATATCAGGAAAATAGTTTAAAGTTTGCACAGAAGGTTGAAGGACAGTTTAAAAATCGTGTAGGGAGGTCGAGTCGTGGGGTGAAGCAGGCGGGATTTTTAGTACTTTGGATGACCACTACGCCTAGTGTGTTGGTGGAAACAGGATTTTTATCTAATGGGAATGAGGAGTCTTTCCTAACCAGTGAAAAAGGTCAAGACCTGATAGCCTCTGGCATATATAGGGCTTTTAAAGAATATAAGACAGAGATTGAATCGATAAACTAATCATTGTGAAGAATAAAGAATTTAAAGTAGGATTATTTGTTGCCGCTGGCATGGCGTTGTTATATCTCGGTTTTAATTATTTGAAAGGAATTGATTTTTTCTCTTCCACAAATAAGTATTATGCCGTGTATGATAATATTGACCAGTTAGCGGTATCCAACCCAATTCTGGTAAATGGATTTGCTGTGGGCAGGGTAAGTAAAATAAAAATCATGCAGGAAAAACAGAATAAAATATTAGTTGAGTTGGATATAGATTCTGATGTGATGCTGGGTGATTCAACCAAGGCTATTCTTAATAGCGATTTTCTAGGTGGCAAGTCTATTCTATTGTCGATAGGAAAGGTCATTACACCACTGCAGCCAAATGATACGGTGTTGACGGAAGTTGCTAAAGGCATGCTGGATATGATTTCAGAAACTGCTACACCGGTAGCAGACAACATGCAGACCACGTTGCGAAAATTTAATCTGATCATTGATAATCTCACCAAAAACTCGCAACAACTTGAAGTAATTTTTGAAAAACTCTTAGTGACTCCAGATCTGATCAACCAAACATTAAAAACCACTAACGGGAAGGTGGAAGATCTGTCAGGTAATTTTAAAGATGTAGCTGTAAATCTGAATAGTACGTTAAATGAACTGAAGCCTACATTGCAAAACTTCAAAACCATTTCTGATTCACTCAAGCAAATGCAGATTAATGAAACCATCGCAAAGACTCAGCTTACGCTGTCGCAATTGAATGAAACGTTGAGTAAACTGAATAGGGGAGATAACACGGCCAGTAAATTAATGACTGAGGATTCATTATATAATAGCCTGAATAATTTGCTGATGCATCTTGATACGCTAGCCACTCATTTTGATAACAACCCACGTCATTTTCTTGCGCCATTAGGCAAAAGCACTAAAAAAATAGAACGCGAAAGAAGGAAGGAAGAAGAGGAGAAGGCTAAAGCAACAGAAAATAAGAATTGATTCTGATTTATACTAAATAAAAAAAGCCTGATGGATCTGGAATTCAACAAAAATGAGGACCAGCTAAAACAGCTTTGTTCCCGATTAAAATCAAAAGCTGAAAAGACCGCACTCGGAGGCGGTGAAAAGAAAATTTCGGAGCAACATCAGAAAGGTAAACTCACAGCACGAGAACGTATTAACCATCTAACAGATCCGGGCTCAGATTTTCTGGAAGTGGGACTCTTTGCGGGTGAAGGTATGT
>JANOUH010000032.1:0-3860 GCA_031416795.1 Cytophagales bacterium
CTCCCCTTCCGCCTTCTGGCTGATACCGATAAAACTGTTCATGGTAAGTATGGCACCTGGGTAGAGAAATCCATGTATGGTAGAAAGTATATGGGCACAGCACGTGTTACATTTATCATTGATGAAAATGGAATCATACGAAAAGTCATTGAGAAAGTGGATACTAAAAACCACGCAGATCAGATTTTGGGGGGCGCTCCCGCTAAGGAATCCGCTAAACCCAAACCAGTAAAAAAGGTGGCTGTTCAACCTGCAAAGAAGGTGGTAAAGAAAGTGGCTAAGAAAGCTGTCAAAAAGAAGAACTAGCCAATCAGAAAATAGAAATCGAGAAAGCCCGTACATGACTGGTTTTTTATTTCCAATGGGTATGTAATCCTTCCAAACTGCCTTATATTCGCGCAAAGTTTCAATCTATGGCACAACCTGATATCGCCCACCTCCAGAAAGTTGCATCTCAAGTAAGAAGAGACATTGTTCGCATGGTACATGCTTGTCAAAGTGGCCATCCAGGTGGTTCATTGGGTTGCACAGACTTTTTCGTAGCGCTCTACTTTCATGTGCTAAAGCACGATCCTAAGTTTAACATGGATGGCCAAGGTGAAGATTTGTTTTTTCTTTCCAACGGGCATATTTCACCGGTCTGGTATTCAACCTTAGCACGCGCTGGTTATTTCGATGCAAAGGAGTTAGCTACTTTCCGTATGCTTAATACACGCCTTCAGGGCCACCCAGCTACCCATGAACATTTGCCTGGAATACGCATAGCATCCGGATCTTTAGGTCAGGGTTTATCCGTGGCCATCGGTGCGGCCCAAGCCAAGAAATTGAATAGCGACAACAGCCATGTTTATGTTTTAATGGGTGATGGAGAGCAACAAGAAGGTCAGGTGTGGGAAGCTGCTATGTATGCTGCCCATAATAAAATGGATCATGTGATTGCCACCATTGATTATAATGGTCAGCAGATTGATGGACCGGTTGATAAGATTTTGTCTCTGTTGGATTTGAAAGCTAAATGGGAAGCCTTCGGCTGGACTGTAGTGGAGTTCAATGGCAACAGTATGGAAGAAGTGGTGGCTGGATTAGAAAAAGCAAAATCATTATCCGGCAACGGCAAACCCATACTTAACCTGATGAAAACTGACATGGGCTTTGGGGTTGATTACATGATGGGCTCACACAAATGGCATGGCGTTGCTCCTAATGACGATGAGCTTAAGAAGGCTCTGGCGCAATTGGAGGAAACATTGGGGGATTATTGAGCTTGGGGGTAAGTGGTGAGAGGTGAGAAGTAAGAAGTAAGAAGTGACAGGTAGGGTTTGATGATGTTTTGAAGTTTAAATCTTTCCAGGGATTCCCAATAAAAAAATAACCCCTGCAGTTTTGCCGCAGAGGTTTTTCATGTTTCAATGGGTAGCATCATGGTTGTTATTTGGTGAAACGAATTTTAGCAATTTCCGAATACTGAGCGCTGCTAAAACCAAACGCTCCTTTTACATAAGACTTCACCGCCATGGCGGTCTTAAACAAGTTGGTGTTATTGCGATAGAGGAATGCATTTCGCATTACACGGGCGTTGTTTAATTGCACGAATGCAAGTACGACACCACTATTCAAGCTTCGTAACCTGGCTACAAACTGGTTGAGCGATTCTTTGGTAAGCTCAGGTTCTAGTGGGTTATAAAGTACTTCTGCGTTTATCGTCTCCACCAACTTCGCAAAATGCTCCGTCAGGTAGGCGTAACTCTGACCACGGGCCATTCGTTTTTTTCCAGATGGCTGCTCTTCATTCTCCGTGGGCGGTGACTGACGATCAGTAAGTCTTTGTCCGTTGATTTTTCGAATACTCGACTTTGCGTCATCAATGGTGAGATCAATGGCTCCGCACGACTTCAACACACTGATCATACGTGTGCTCAATTTCCGCATCTCTTTGAACGCTACCCTGCGGCTGTTGGTAGCATTTTCAAACAGCGTTTCAGCGCTGTACATTTCATCGAACGCTTGCCGTGCATTGCCAAGCAAGTCAGTTAATGAAGTAATCTGGAGGTTGGTCGAATCGGGTTTATAAGTTCCTCCGTACCCGATGCAGATTTCCATGAGCTTCTCAAGGGCCTCTACGTTTTTGATGTGTGACATACACCTAATGGTTAAATTATTTATGTATTAAAACGTACCTACATATCTACACCGTTGTCTTTTTTCGAAGAATTTTGAAAATTATATTTTATTGATAATCGGCAACCGAATAACCATTGGCACGTTATTAGGCACTGATTTATCTATCAATCATCCCTTGATCGACCAATGCTATTATTACTCGCCCAATGACAGATTGATCACCTGACATGATGAACAGACTACAGGTCAATGCCAGGCCTCCGGTGTTTACTGTCTTATATAAAAACCTGAAAGGATTATGCACCTATTTGAAGGGCTTATGAGTATGATCGGTACGCTCATACAAAGTTACGGTGCGTCTATGTAAAAAATCGGGACGCTTATTAAACTAATTGATCCGATAATCTAAATGACCGGGGCGGTTATATAAATTACCGGAAGCTTTACACAACTAATCGGTGTGCTCATGAACAGCTTTGATGCGTTTATGCAAAGTATCGGACCTATTATGCGTTTGAATGATGCGCTCCTGAATTCAAGGACCTCATCTCCCAGATCTAAAATAAAGGGAGGCGTCCATTTCACCTCCCTTTTTGTTTCGCTAATTTCTAATTGGCCCCATAGCCAGGATTCTGAGTGAGTGAAGAATTGATGATGGTCTCCCGTTGAGGAATCGGAAACACCAAGGCGTCATCATTATACAGAAGGCTTCCTACAGAGCGTTGTGTGCGTTTAAGATCATGAATTAAGTGACCTTCAAAGGCTAGCTCAAGTCTGCGCTCAGTTAAAATTGAGTTTACCGTAACCGATCCAACATCCGCCAAACCAGCCCGGTTACGAATCACATTGATATCTTTTAATGGAGTATCACCGATAGAAGAACTAAGTCTTGCATTACATTCAGCCCGGGTCAGGTACATTTCTGCCAACCGTACAATGGTAATGTTTCCAAACTGATTATTGAACTTGGCAGTCCAAATGTCATAGAATAAATCGGCTCGCTCGTCACCCACCTCATAAAGATCAAGGTGTGCTTGCTCAATGAGAATATCGCCACGCCCTCCAAAATCAGCCGAGGCAAAAAAGGTATTTAGTGCATTGGTACCGTCCTGTGATGTAACCTGGATTGCAAAAATATCTTCTTCGGTTGCATTGCCATTACTTGTCCTGCTGGTGGATCCTGTTGAACCTTTTCCAAAGGCATCGGCTATACTTCCGGTTAAAGAAAATTCACCCGATGCAATCACGCTTTGGGCTGACTCCAGCGCTTTCGAATAATTATTCTGCATGAGATAAACCCTTGAGAGAATAGCGCTTGCTGAATAGGTGGTAGCAAAAAATCCGTTTGTTTCAGGAAGCAACGTTTTGGCTGATTCCAGATCGCTGATTACCTGGGTATATACTTGGCTGACTGTATTTCTACTCACCTTTTCAGAAGCATTAGATTGATCTGTTGGCTCCAGAATAAGAGGAACAGCCAGGTTTTGAGCTGGATTTCCATCAATCCATGTTTTCCCATAAGTCCTTGCCAACTCGAAATACACAATACCTCGTATAAACTTAGCTTCTCCTTCTACCCGATCTTTTTTATCTGTTGTAACCAAATCAATATTGGCGAGCACCGTATTACAAATATTGATCGTTCGGTAACTGTCCAACCAGGTCGTCTCTGCCTGGTCATTGGTAATCAGCATGTCTTTAACCCATATCTCACCCGGAGCCTGGAACGTTCCATCCCA
>JANOUH010000033.1:0-3067 GCA_031416795.1 Cytophagales bacterium
GAAGCCCACGATGGAACTATTTGGTTTGGCGCGGTAGATGGGGTGCATCGTAATTTACAGTGAATTGGAAAACAAAATTACTATGGAGAAAAGTTGGACTCATTGGTGAACAGTTAGAGCTTAACAAACAGAGAAAAAAAATGACCTCACGCCACACCAACTTGCAAGCCACGCATCCTTCGCGCAAGCCAAAGCCAGCAAGTCCGTGTAGCTCATTGAGTGTTGGACTTGGGCACGAACACACAACAAAATGTTTCTGCGATGGTGGCAGAACGTCATGGTATTGAGTATTATTTCATTACGTTTACCCACATGGACAGGAGGCGGTTTCAATAAGCCACCACTGCGCAAACACAAAAGTGTGTGAAGAAAGATTCGTAAAATTTTGATAAATTCGGGTAAGAATAAGTTAATTATGACGACCAAAGAGATTAAATCGGAGATTCAGAAATCCTTAGACAACGTACCAGAAACTGTACTTCAAGACATCTTAGACTTTTTAAGAAAAGCTGAGAATCAACCTGCTGAAAGACTAAGCCTAATGAAAGATTTGAGAGACATTTTGACCGAAGACAAAGAACTTCTCGAACGACTTGCTAAATGATAGAAATTAGGGAAGTCGAAAAAATTCATGAATGCGACTGATTCTCAAAAGAAATCAACTTGACATTGAGGTTGACCAGGACGTTAAATATGACTTTGTAATCAAAGCAGCAAAAGGAGAATTAACGTTCGACAAAATTACAACTTGGATAAGAACTAATTTGAAGTAGGCAACGAAGCCCCAATAAAATGTCCTGCAATGGTTGGGTGACAAGTAAGGTTTAAGTTTTATCTTCGTTAAACGTTGCTCACAGTGAACAGATTTCTCCGCCCGTATTAGAATTCTTCTCCCACCACGCTTTTGTTTATCTTACAGTTATATCATCCTAAAATGACCGTTCTCATAAAAGTATTCTTACTATTAATTGGTTTTAGTTTGTCAGCACAAGGCCAATCGACTAAGCTGACTAAAATAAGCATCAATGATTCCGTTAAGATTCAAACCAGAATTATAGGATTTTATACGTGGTATGCAGATCTCATTAAACGTCAAAAATTGAACAAAGAGTTTAATCCTATATTCACTAAAGATGCGAATGGCATGACTACTCTGGATTTTGCCAAGTACCGGGCCGGTCTAAGAAAATTTGATTTCGCTGATGATTTTATAAATAGAAAGATTAATGGCTATAAGCCCTGCCTCGATCATTTAAAAACAATTCCATACGATACCTTTATCAAATTCGAAGTAGATGAACTGGAAGAGATAACGTGTGACTTTTCCAATACTTATGAATGGAGTGGCGGCATGGAACCTATTGATGGAGCAGAATTAGTGACACTGACTAAAATCGATAAGCGCACCATAAAATCCACGATAAGATTCTACCATACAACCACAGATAAGGTAAAACATTATTCGGGATCAGCCACGGTGACTCTTATAAATTCCAAAACCGGTTGGAGGATAAATGATCTTCAGTAACCCCCTGGTCCTTTATTGAGGCCTTGCGGAATTCGAATACTCACTTATGATTATTGTTTTTCTGTTTACACGTGAGGATTTGCGCGTAACCGTTGGAACTTACAGAGAAGAGAATGATCGATAAATACTTCATGGCGTTGGTTTGATATAGCATATGGACACCTGAGCAATATTAATAGTCTGGTGCTTACTTAATGTTATGCCAATGCCTTGCGACAGTATTCGATGCATTTTGCAACTTCTTTCACGGCATCGGAATCGGCTGGTACAGTATATTCCAGTTCTATGGTTGCAGGGAATTTGTATTTATTTTTCTTCATCAGTTGCAGCACCTGAGTGATGGGTGTGTTGCCTTCACCCCAAGGCATATTCTCTCCACCATTTTCTTTCGATTTCCGGTCTTTGGTGTGCATGCTATAAATATGATCGTGTTTGCTGGTGAGCAATGGAATGGGATCAAATCCAGCGGCCACATAATGCCCCATGTCAAAATTCAACCCATTGTATTTGGATTGAGCCAGGGCTTCATCCCATGCAGTGAAGGTTTGCTGCAGGTGGCCGTGGTAGCCGATTCCCAATTTATGTTTATTGGCAAAAGTACCGAGGCGTTTCGAGTGTGAAGCTTCTTTGGGTAACTCTACGGTAACATGCGTGGCGCCCAGAGCTTTTGCGCTTCGGAAAGTATAATCTATCTCTGCATCCGTACTTTTATCACCCAATGAATTGGGTTTCCACGCGTAAATGGAAATGCCCGCCTGCGTAAACATCTTTTTCAATTGTTCAAACTTGTCCATGGATACCTTGGCCCGCCATTCAGCAACTTCTTTAGCTTTCGCTTCGCGCTCGGCAATTTGTTCAGGCGTTTGTTGAGGTCTTGGGCCGGCAGGAAAACTAAATGGTTCTGTAGAAGTATTGGGTGCACCCGCAAATGCTTCACCGGTGTTGCCCATCAACTCAATGGCGCTAATGCCAGTTTCAGTACAATATTTTATGATCTGCTCGGCATTGGAAGGCATACTTCTGAATGAGTAGGTGATCGCGCCAATCTGTACCCCGTTGATCAGTGAGTTAGGTTTGCCCAGGTTGGATAGAATGTTGGGTGCTGCAAAAATTTTGCTATTGGATAAAGCCAGTCCGGATAGAGCAGCAGCGGTGGTACCGATGAATTTTCTTCGTGAAAATGAACGATCCATAAGATATAGTTTAGAGTTTATTAAAATATCACAAAAATCATCGCAAAAGAAAGTGAATTATTTTGGATGGTTAAAAATGTATTCACCACCTCAATTTAAAGTTACAGAACACGATGTCTTGTTTTGTGATAAAAGAGTCTATTGGCAGAACCACCTCTGCCGAGCGTGGAATTATTCTCCATCACAACCAATCTTGTTCTATAGAAACATCAAAAATGGCAAGACGAATTCCATTTATATAATTTGTGGGTAGATCAGTATAAATTGTTTATTACCTTGACCTCACCTTAAAATTATAAATTAAGTCTATGGATATTAAAAGAAGAGATTTTATACGCACGTCAGC
>JANOUH010000034.1:0-14246 GCA_031416795.1 Cytophagales bacterium
CCGCGGCCAGGATGCGCTCGTCGTTCCGCTTCTTGATCTTGACGCCGATCACCAGCAAGTACGCAACCATCGTGATTTCCGCGATCGCAGCGATATCCGATACATTTACAGCCACGGATTTGTAACCCAAATGCTGCAATGGCATATAGGACAAATCGAAATGAACACCTTCCAGCAACATATCTGTTGAAACTACAATCGACTCTTCGCCTGCACTTATTATGGCAGCATCGTCACCAATACCTTTCAACGAAGTTTCATTCTGTAATGAAAAATGTTGTTGAATGTGGTCGATCAATCCAAACTCTCCAAGTTTGGATAATTCTGTTCTCTTTTCACTCATAAAAAAAATTTATTGGCCGCAAAAGTACAATTACCGCTTCAGATAACGGACGCTTCAGTTCTTCTTTTCCTGGCATAATTCAATCAAAACACCGTTGGTTGTTTTGGGATGAAGAAATACGATTTCTTTATTGTCGGCACCGGCTTTAGGTTTATCCGAAAGCAGAGAGAATCCCTGGCTACTCAGCTCTTTCATTTTATCCTCAACGGAATCGGCATCAAAAGCGAGGTGATGAATACCCTCCCCTCTTTTTTCAATAAACTTTGCAATAGGCGAATCAGGACGAGTGGCTTCCAGCAATTCTATTTTTATTCCGCCCACCTCAAAAAAAGAAGTACGAACGCCTTCCGATTCCACCTCTTCTACCTTGTAATGCGGTTTTCCAAGCAATTTGGCAAAAAGTGCATTCGACTCATCGAGGTTTTTTACGGCAATACCGATATGCTCCAATTTCTTCATACCTTTCAATTAACCAGCTTTTATTAATTTTGAAGGGAAATTGAGAAACTTTTAAGGGTTTACGAAAGTTTTAAAGAACGAAATGGCAAAAATCAGCTTAGAAACCACCACTGACGCCCATGTAGAGGCGGCTCGTGTGCAACAACAGATCAAAGATTACCTGGGGCTGCGTTCCAGCGACCTGATGTTTGAATATAGTTTGCTCGATGGCAAGACCAAATTAGACTTGATCACAATAAGCCCGCGCCATAACCAATCATTTTTGTTTCACTCCGAAACCGGTGCGGACAAAATAGATGCACTTAAAAAAATGTTGGAGTATGTTCAGAGCTATAAAGAGAAAGAAAACTCTTACACTATTCAATGGGTAACTAAAAGTGACAGCGAATTGCACACCTCATACTTCCGTGCCAGCAACATCCTGGATGCATTGGAGAAATTATATTATGGTCGCGATAGGAACACAATTACTGTGTTTAGTGTTGTGTTGAATCCAATATCCTAGAAAACTATGATCAGCGTAACCGATAAAGCAAAAGAGAGAATCATTAATCTTCGTATTGAAGAAGGTAAATCTGAGCACCATAACATCCGTGTGTCTGTGAAAGGTGGTGGTTGTTCCGGCTTAATGTATGACTTGGGATTTGATGATAAAATTAATCCTGTGGATCAGGTATTTGAAGACAAGGGCGTAAAAATTCTGGTTGACAAAAAGAGCTTATTGTATTTACTCGGCACCACACTTGATTTTTCTGACGGCCTTAACGGAAAAGGATTTCAGTTCATCAATCCAAATGCATCGCGCACGTGCGGCTGCGGTGAGAGTTTCTCGGTTTAGTGAAATCGATAAAATTTTGTTTCAGCGTTCTTTTGGTGTTGGCAGCTCTCCCATCAAAAAGTCAGAATACATTTATACCGCAATGGCAAGCCTGGTTTCGATATTTTAATCAAACTCAACTTAGCGAAAAGTTTGCGCTTCATGCTGAGATCGATGAACGAAGGATACTTAATCCATCACGGCAGTTTCAGTTTTTCACCCACGTTCATTTACATTATCGAGTAAAGCCCTGGCTGGATGTTGCCGCTGGGTTTAATTTTAATTTAACCAACTCCCCATTAAATCCTTCATTATCCGTACCCGAATTAAGACCCTGGCAGGAGGCAACACTGACAAAACAATTCCGAAAGGAAATAGTGTTTCAATTCCGATATCGGCTGGATGAGCGCTTCATTCACAACAACGACAAACAGGTTTTATTGGACGGCTATCATTTTAACTGGCGCCATCGATTCAGAATTCAGTTTAGTAAACCAATGGTTCAATTCAATAATGACCGAAACCTTACTCTAAAACTTTCTGAAGAAGTAATGCTCAATTCAGGTGATGTGGTGAGAGTCTTTGATCAGAATAGGATTTTTGCTTCTCTTGAAATGAGGTTAAACAACCATTGGTCGATTGAAAGTGGCTATTTGAATTTGATTCAACAGGTTACTGATGATATATTCAGCGAGCGGCATGTTATACGAACCACGCTATATCACCGGATAGGTATTCGGAAAAACTGATAATGCCATTCACGCATTACATTTTTAATAGCGAGAGATCAAGCACAAATCCATTAACAGGAGATTCGGCTTCTATCTTTTGATCTAAGCCTGTTACGACTTTTGCCTCTTTTCCCGGCCGATAGATATAGGTTGTTTTTTCCCTTGGATCGATGAGCCATGCCAACTGTGCTCCATTTTTAATCCACACCAGCATTTTTGATTGTAGATCTTCAAGCGAATCTGACTTGGAGCGGACTTCAATCACAAACTCAGGACACAATGGAGCAAATCGGTCTTTATCCTCTTCTGAGAGAGCATTCCATCTTTCAAGTGAAACCCATGAAGCATCTGGTGATAACACGGAACGATCCGGCAAAGTAAATCCCGCTGACGAATCAAATGCGATTCCTGTTTTGCTTGCAATAGACCAGTTTGCTAATTGCCTGGCAATCTCAAGGCTATGAGAGCCAGAAAGTGATGTTACCGGAGACATAATGATAATTTCAAGATTGCTATTCCGTTCAATTCTAAGGTCTTTGTTCTCTAAACAAAACCAAAGAAATTCTTCATCGGTCATACTAGCAGTGATGCGATCTTTAAGAACAATGGTTTCCATGTATTAAAATTACAAAAACTTACTGATCAATGGTAGCGATGCACTTTAACTCAATCGCAATTGGGGTTGGCAAGGCATTTACCTCCACGGTAGTTCTACACGGTTGTGTTTCCTTGTCGGGAAAGTAAGTAGCATAAATTCTATTGAAGACGGGAAAGTCATCTTTCATGTTGGTGAGATAGACCGTAATATCAATTAAATTTTCCCAACGCGAACCGGAAGCCTCCAAAACATATTTCACATTTTGAAACACGGAATGGCATTGCTCTTCGATATCATAAGCGATGATATTTCGATTATCATCCAATGTAACTCCAGGAATTTCTTTTGATCCTTTTTTTCGTGGACCAACACCCGAAAGAAAAAGCAAATTACCCACTTTGCGCGCATGCGGATAAGCGCCCACAGGCTCTGGCGCTTGATTGGAAGAAATGCTATCACTCATAAAATATTCTAAATTCTAAATCCCAAAAACCAAACTTGCCCACAAACTGTGATAGTCAGCATCTTCTTTTTCTGATTTGATCATCTTCACACTACTCACCATCCACTCGCCACTGGTGCTAATCGGGAAACGAATCGATCCGTCTTTTTCAGTATAGATTTTTTGCAAAAAAGTAGTATCCTTTATTTTGCTCCATACTTTGACCAACGCATGAGGTGCAGGTTTGCCTTCGAAAAATACTTTACACTGAAGATAATCTCCTGTCTTAAGTGTATAAGGATTTTGATCTGGAACAATCTCATAACGCAATCCAATCATTTTCCTGAACGTGTCATCTCTCTTCTCGCCAACCTGCACCATCAATTTGGCATAGCGTGTATAAAATTCTTTAGAAGGCTTATCCAACTGATTTAACTTCTTGCGCTCGCTTAAAATATTATCAAGCCCGTCCTCTTTCAAATAATCATTAAATGCAACAGCCTCCATCTCAAGATAATCGTCATTACTTTGCATGACAATTAAATAAGTGCCTTCCTGATCAGCTTTTAAGGAGAGATTATTTCCTTTCGTTGACTTAATTTCTCTCGAAAGGTCTTTCAATCCAGAAGCACGATATAAAACTACTTTTTCGGCCTTGTGTCGATTGAGATCCCAGAATTCACCAGTAAAACTTTCTCCTACCATGAAATCAACTTTGATCTCCTCAGCTAACAGAAAACGATATTTTTTAGGGTGCAGCCAAAACTCATGAGCATTGGCGAGAAGCGCTATTAATAATATGATCGTTAAGGTGACGAGTCTCTTCATTTTACTAAATCTTTATAAGTCGGCAATCCTAAATTCCTTAATTGCCTACTGCTATTTGCTTACTGCCTATTTTTTTATTGTCGTTCATAATCTCCTCAATCTCTTCTGCATCAATCGGAATATTCTTCATAAGATCGAAATTCTTATTCCTTCCTATCACCACGTTATTCTCCAGGCGAATACCCATTTTCTCTTCCTTAATGTAAATGCCAGGTTCAATAGTCCATACCGAACCAATCTGAATTTTGTCATGCATGTTGCCTACATCATGCACATCCAGGCCTAACATGTGCGAAGTGCCATGATAGAAGTATTTCTTGAATGCAGGATTCTCTTTTTTCTGATTCTTAATATCGGTTTTATCAATCAACTTAAGTTTTACTAATTCGGACTCCATTATTTTTTCGACCTCCTTGTGATAATCGAAATACACAACACCGGGCCTCAGAATTTTATTTGCCTCACGCTGAATGCGAAGCACGGCATTATAAACATCTTTTTGCCGTTGAGTAAATTTACCACTCACCGGAATAGTGCGCGTAAGATCAGAATTGTAGTTGGCATATTCTGCCGCTACATCCAATAACAATAAATCACCAGCATGACATTGTCTGCTATTTTCCACATAGTGAAGAATCACATTATTTTCTCCGGATGCTATGATCGGTCCATAAGCAAACCCTTTCGATCCCAACCGGATGAACTCGTGAATAAACTCCGCCTCAATTTCATATTCCATCACACCTGGGCGCAGATAATTCAATACTCTGCGAAAACCACACTCAGTAATATCACATGCTTTCTGCATCAGTTCTAATTCGCGAGGTTGTTTTACTCTACGCAACGCACCCATCAGGGGAGCTACCCTATTATATCGATGCAACGGGTAAGTCTTCTGGCACCAGCTGATAAATCGAGCATCGCGTGTTTGCACTACTTCTTCTGCCCGATAGTGTTCATTAGTGTTGAGATACACATGCTCTGCACCACCAATGGTCATCATGTGATGCAACATTTTTTCGAAGCCTCCTAACCACATCACGGTTTCTATACCTGATATTTCAGTCGCTTCCTTTTTTGTGAGTTTGTGTCCCTCCCACTTTTCCATCAATTCATTGGGCTCCTTCAGGAACAAAACTTCGCGAAACTTCTTATCAGGAAAATCAGGGCAAATCACCAATATACTTTCTTCCTGATGGATGCCGCTTAAATAATACAGATCACTATTCTGTCTAAAGCCCATAGTGCCATCGGCATTGGTGGGCATAATATCGTTGGAATTAAATACTGCAACCGAGCCGGGCTTCAGTAATTTTACTACTCGCTTGCGGTTGGTGGTGAACAGTTGCTTGCCTATGGGTTCGTGTCTCATAATGGAAAATAATAGTCCTTGAAAAATCAAATTACTTCTGATAGCTTTTGGAAAGTTACAAAATCTCTGTTCACATGAAAAAGCTATCCATCTCAATTATCATACTCCTGCTCTCACTGGGGCTAACCACAGCACAAGAAAAAAAGTATACACCAACACCTGAAAATATGAAATCACGCGAGTGGTTTCAAGATGCCAAGTTTGGATTGTTCATACACTGGGGCGTGTATAGTGTGTTGGGGGATGGCGAATGGGTGATGAATAATCAACAGATACCCATAAAGAGTTACGAAAAACTTCCCTCATTCTTTAATCCAACAGAATTTAACCCGGCCGAATGGGTACAAATGGCAAAAGATGCCGGCATGAAATACATTACCATCACCAGTAAGCATCACGATGGCTTTGCCATGTTCGATTCGAAAGTTTCTGATTACAACATCGTGAAGAAAACACCTTATGGAAAAGATGTTTTGAAAATGCTGGCTGAAGAGTGCCGCAAGCAAGGCATCAAATTATTCTTCTACCACTCTCAACTCGACTGGCATCAACCCGATTATTTTCCCCGAGGTTTTACAGGAGGAAGCTGGACTGGCAGAGAAGAAAAAGGTGATATGAATAAATATCTTGACTACATGGACGCTCAACTCACCGAGCTGCTCACCAACTATGGTGATGTAACAGGCATCTGGTTTGATGGCATGTGGGATAAAAAAGATGATGACTGGCGCCTGGAAAAAACCTATTCACTCATTCATAAGTTACAGCCTGCTGCATTGGTAGGAAGCAATCATCACAGAGCTCCTTATGATGGCGAAGATTTTCAGATGTTTGAAAAGGATCTGCCCGGCCACAACACTACCGGCTTTGCTCCCGAACAAAAAGTGGGCGAGCTGCCCAAAGAAACCTGTGAGACGATCAACAACAGTTGGGGCTTCAACTTGCAGGATAGCAAGAACAAAAGCAAAAAAGATCTTATCCAATATCTCGTAAAGGCCGCAGGCTATGGTTCAAATTTCTTATTGAATGTTGGCCCAATGCCCAACGGAAAAATTCAGCCTGAACATATAGTACTATTGAAAGCAATGGGTGAGTGGAACAGGACGTACGGAGAAACTATTTCCGGCACACGTGGTGGTCCACTTAGCGCACGCGAGTGGGGTGTGATGACCCAAAAGGGAAATAAAATATATCTGCACATTCTGAACTGGCATGATGAGACGCTAACCCTTCCTAAATTTGGCAAGAAAGTGGTGAGCGCGAGACTGTTTATCGACAAGACACCCGTTAAGTTTTTAGAAAATGATTTTGGGTTAAGCATTAAAGTGCCAAAAGATAAAATGAATGAGATTGATACGGTGATTGAACTGGAAGTGAAATAAATAATTGACAATGAACAGTTGACAATGGACAATGGTATTGTCTGTTACCACACTGTCAACTGTCCATTCTCAATTGTCAATTAATTCGTTTCTCCTTGTGGATCATTCACATCATCGGTGTCAACATAATTGATGATGATGAAAGTGAATAGTAATCCTGAAAACAAACCTTCCAGGGCCACCATAAAGGATGCTATGTATGGATTGAGATATCGACCCATTGGCTCATTCTCAATAATGCCCTGCATCAGGCTTGCGTCAAGAGAAAAATAAGCAAAAAGGAAAAGAGCAAAGACACCAGAGGCAATGGCACCTGTAGCGACACCGGTTATCAATGCCCTGAAATAATTCATGTGATCTTCATGGGTTTGTTTGAATTTCTTCAACGCAAAATAAATACCCCCTACCTGGATGAATACATTCAAAAAACGCAGTTCATAATGATGAACAAGACCAGCCAGTTTCATCAGCAGGAAGAAAGCAATCAGGCCGCCTGCTATCTTTAAACCATAATTTTCGGGAATACGATTGGGATTCGTGAACAGACTCATAGGTATTTTGGGTTTTAGTGGACAAGCTAATTTTTGATCTTTTTAGCACAATTACAATATTTTAATTCCTATAAAATTTTAATATCTTCATTGCCCCAAAAAAGAAAAACCTTCCACCAAATCACCCATTGTATGATCAAGAAAATACTTTTTATCATCGCAGGACTGATTGTTCTGCTGGTACTCATTGGCTTTGTACTTCCGGCTAAACTGGAAGTTTCAAAGAGTGTTACGATCAATGCTTCTGCCTCCGCTGTTTTTGAAGAAATCAACGATCTTCAGCGCTGGGAAAAATGGCAATATTGGAACACCCTCGATCCTGGCATGAAAATCACCTATGGTGAAAAGAAAGAAGGAGCGGGCGCTTCTTATTCGTGGACCGGGCCTCAACTGGGTGAAGGCGAACTCTCAATCACAGAAAGTACTCCCAATAAATCCATCGCAATTGAAATGAATTTCTCTGGCAATCCCGCCAGTGGTTTTTATTCACTTGAACCGGATGGAGAAAACACAAAATTGAATTTCAATTTTTCAAATGATGCAGGAATGAATCCTATTGGGCGTTGGATCAATGTATTTATGAAAGGTGAAATTGAAAAATCATTTGATTATGCCGGTGAAAAAATCAAAGGCATTGCTGAATCAAAACCAAAATTCACGTATTCCCTCACGGAAGAGAATGTTCCTTCCATGAGTTATGTTGGACTTACCACCACCATGAGCCCAAAAGACCCGGCTGCCATTAGTGCCCAGGCGGGAAAGATGTTTACCGAATTAGACAATGCGCTTAAGAAAGCAAAAGTTGCCATTACAGGTTATCCGTTTTGCCTATATCCTAAATACACGGAAGAATCGATGGATATGGTGTGCGCTTTTCCGGTAGCAGCCGATGCCAAGTTGCCTACGAAATATAAAGTAATGCAAACCGAAGGTGGCCTTGCCATAAAGGGGGTTCACAAGGGTAGCTATGATAATATGCAGACTATTCACAACGAAATTGCTACCTACATCAAATACAAAAATCTGACGGAGAGCGGTGCTCCATGGGAAGTTTATATTACCGATCCGATGATGGAAAAAGATACTGCAAAGTGGATTACAGAAGTGTATTATCCGGTGAAGAGAAATTAAAAAGAGCTGCAAACTATGGGCTGCTAGCTTCAAGCAGATAGAGATAAGCTTGTAGCCTCGAGCTCGCGGCTTGCAGCATAGGTATTAATGCTATTCAATCATCGTGACACTTATAGAATTTAAAAAATCCCTAAATAACCCAACTCCTCCTCAGGTGCCAACACTGTTGAAAGCACTGTGGCATGACGTACGCGGAGAATGGGACAAAGCGCATGACCTGGCGCAAGATATAAACACCCAAGACGGTTCATGGATACATGCCTATCTGCATAGAAAAGAAGGCGACCGATCAAATGCACAATATTGGTACAACCGTGCTAATCGAAAGATGCCTGATTATTCACTGGAGCAAGAGTGGGAGGAGATAGTGAATGCATTACTTTGAAACCTACTCACGGATCCTAAACATTCCTTTTCACCACAGTAGCACTTGCCTGTGCCGTAGGCAGCACCACCAAATCAGCAATGACAACATGTGCTGGTCGCGTGATTGCAAATAAAATAAGATCAGCAATGTCTTGTCCTTGCAAGGCTTCTAAACCTTTATACACGTTTGACGCACGGGCTTCATCGCCCTTGAATCGCACGAGCGAAAATTCTGTTTCAACAAGTCCTGGATGAATGGCGGTCACTTTAATGCTGTGTGCATTCAAGTCAATGCGCATGCCTTTGGTGAGGGCATCTACGGCAAACTTGCTGGCACAATACACGTTGCCATTGGCATAAATTTCTTTGCCGGCAATGGAACCAATATTGATGATGTGCCCTGCGTTGCGATTGATCATAACGGGCAATACTTCTTTCGTTACATACAACAGTCCTTTTACGTTAATGTCGATCATTGCATCCCAGTCATCGAGGCTGCCGGTTTGAATGGGATCCATGCCATGAGCGTTGCCTGCATTGTTGATGAGTACATCAATCTCTTTCCACGCTGTGGGAAGGGAAGCAATGGTCTCAGCCACTTCTTTCTGGTTGCGCACCTCAAAAGAAAGTGTAGTCACTTCCGTGTGTGTCGTTAATTCTTCCGCCAGTTTTTGCAGGCGGTCCTTTCTTCTTCCGCAAAGGATGAGTTTAAAATTATTGATGGCGAGCAACCGTGCGGTGGCTTCACCTATTCCTGAAGTGGCTCCTGTGATCAGGGCGATGCGTTTATATGACATGGATGATCTTGCTAATGATCTGTCAAAGGTAAGGGCTTCAAGCTACCGGGCTTCAGGCCATCAGCAAATAATTTATTGTAGCGTTAGGCAGACAGATTGCAATAACACTCAAAACCATAAATCTTTGATTCGAAAAGCTTGCCGCTAAAATCCAAGGCCGCTTATTGAAATACAAAATACACTGAGATGGTATTGGTATTCAGGCGCTTTAATGGATCTGAATAAGCACTTGGGTCATCGCCCAACACATTCATAATGCCTCGCGCAAAGCGAATTTCCTGTGAAAATTTAAAGAGCGGAAAATAAAAATCAAACCCTAAACCACCCTCAAGTTGCACGTTGCTTCTGCGAATGTCCAATCCCGAAGAAGATTTGATTTCATTCTTGCCGGATAACTCCAACCCAGGAGTAATGCCTCCGATCATATACATGCGCACGTTGCCTCTGCGCATTGATTTGTACTTCAGCAATAAAGGAAGCTCTACGTGTGTGGACTCAACGAACTGTACATTGGTGGTTTCATCCGTATAGGTATAGCGCAATTTGTGCGTGTAGAATCCGGCTTTCGGCATAATGCGCAGATCTAAAAATTCATTTACGCGATAGTTCACTAAAAAACCGAGTGAAAAACCAGGAGAAAATTCGGCCATCACGGACTGTACTGTATCATACTGGGGTGTAACAAACTCATCGGCATAGGTGACCTGGTAGGCAGACGTGTGTATGCCAATCATGAAACCATAACTGATCAATCGCTCATCATAGTTTGGATTATGCTGACGTGCCCACCTGAACCGCTGACCATTTGAAATAAACGGCAAGCTGGTCAGGAGCGCCAGGAATATTATTTTATTCCTGTGTAGAGCGAACTTATTCCTAAGGTCAAAGGCTTGCATACGGTATCTTTAAAACCAAGTCGGTTTAAAATGCTAACAAAACTATCCCCATCCGGAAACGCCTGCACCGATTCGGGCAAATACGTATAGGCGGCAGGGTCTTTCGAAATCACCTTTCCTATTTTTGGTAAGATGAAGTTAAAGTAGAAGTTATAAAACTGTTTAAAGGGAAACATCCGTGGCTTGGAAAATTCCAACACTACCATGCGGCCACCAGGCTTCAGCACCCGGTACATTTCAGCAAGTCCCATCTCCAGATTTTCAAAGTTGCGCACACCAAAGGCAACGATCACAGCATCGAATTTATTTTCTTCGAAAGGCAAATTTTCTGAATCTCCTGAAATCAACTCGATTCGAGAGTCGAGTCCACGGTCTTTCATCTTCTTTCTGCCTACATCCAGCATGCCTTCAGAAATATCTACACCAATTACTTTATCCGGGTTGAGTTTGAGTGCCTCGACTGCAAAATCCCCTGTACCTGTGGCCACATCCAAAATTAATTTTGGTTTGTCCGGGGTCAATAACTTTACGGCCTTCCTTCTCCAACGAATGTCAATGCCTAAACTGAGAAAATGGTTAAGAAAATCATAGTTGCCGCTGATTGAATCAAACATGCGCGCCACCTGTTCTTTCTTTCCGCTGCGATCCTCTTTATATGGAACTACTGTCAATGTACTTGTGGTTAAAAGGGACAACTAAAGTCTGTGATTTGGAAACAAATTTAAGAAAGGATAGTTATCCGTGTATAAAATTAGTTCTGCAACACTTTAAACTCCACCCTTCTGTTTACGGCACGGCCACCTTCTTCATCATCATTTGAAACGATGGGCTTGGTTTCCGCATAGCCTACAGCGGTAATCCGCTTAGCTTCAATGCCTTTAGATGTCATATAACTCTTTACAGCTACCGCCCTCTTTTGTGAAAGCTGCATATTAATATCATGACTACCTACATTATCGGTATGGCCACCTATTTCAACTCTGACCTTTGTGTTTTGTTGCATCATAAGCAAGAGCTTATCCAGTTCATCAAATGATTCGGGTTTCAGGATGGCTTTTCCTGTATCAAAAAACACATGGCGCAGTACCGATATTTCTCCCGTTTTTATTTTTCTCAACTTAATTGTTTTCTCCTCTTTTGTTTCAGCGGCCGATGCGCCTCCCAATAAGATTTCAATGTTTTCAAATATGTATCCTTCCAGTTCAGCATAAACAATGTAATGCTTTGCTACGGAAGACATAATCACAAACTCACTTACACCGTCCGCAATATTCAATGATCCGATTGTTGAATTATCTGTTCCTCTCATTCGAACCTTCGCCTTCAAAGGCTCATTAGTCTCTGCATCCACCACCGTGAGTAAGAATTTATGAATCTGAGTTTCTTTCTTCGCTGGTTCACGCACTACAACAGGTTCCTCTTTCTTCACTTCATCAGAGACGAGGTAAATATCTGAATATCCAAAACCGCCTGCTCTTTCCGATGCAAAATAAAACCGATTGGGAGTAGACGTTCCTGTAATGAAAACATCATCGTCTGGGGTGTTAATGGGAAAGCCCAGGTTTTCTGGCTCCGACCATTCACTTGTCTCAGGGTTTACTAAAGTGGCCCTAAACAAATCACGACCACCCATCCCCTTTCTTCCCATGGAGCTGAAGTATAATGTCTTACCATCATAATCGATGTAAGGAGAATCTTCTTCATACTCTGTGTTAATAGTGGGACCAAGGTTTTTAATGACGCTCCACGCACTCTTTGAATTTTTCTTTGCTGAATAAATATCAGACACTCCCAACCCTCCCGGTCTTTCACTGGCAAAGTAAATTGTTGACTCATCTTTTGTCATCGATACGGATGATTCGCGATAGGGAGAATTGATGGTTCCGGGAAGCGGCTTGGGAATAGACCAGGCGCCATCGGGTTGCCGATCACTAAAAAATATATCGCCTTCGCCAACTCCATCCTTATAGATGAAAAGCATATTTCCATTGGGCGATAATGTGAGGTTGGAGTTATTGTATCGGGTGTTGATGGAAGTGCCAATATTTTTGGCCTGCTCCCACGTTCCCGTTGCTTTCTTACTTACAAAAATATCTTCAAAGGGCTTGTTGTCATCCCATACATTTTCATTGATGTTGCCATCCCTTCTTCGTGTGGTGAAAATGATTTCTGTTTCGTCCGAATTAACCACCGGAGCATAATCGTCAAACTCCGAATTGATCTCGCTTCCTAAATTCGTTATTGAAAATGCTTTAGGCTGCCCAACAAATTCCTTTCCATTATTACACTCTTCTATTCTACGATCTACTTCTTTGGCAGGCACTTTGTCTTTGCCCGCATAGTTGGTACTCGTATTTTCAAGTTTGGTTTTATAGCGAATATAAAAATCAAGCGCCTGATCAAACTGCAAGCCATACTGATAACTGCGGCCAATCCAATACTCCATATCAAACCGGTAAGTTGGCTGCTGACGATACACCCTATTAAAATATTTCTCAGCTAAGTCTTTGTTAATGGTGGTGATGTACATGTAACCCGCCTCGAAGTTGGCCTTCACGTTGGTGGTGTCAAAGTTGGCGGCAATCACCATCAGGTCGCGGGCATCATCAACCGCCTTGGTGGCTGTGACCATCTCCTTTGCCAATTCAAAATATTGCTGAGATTGAGCCTTATCTTGTTCCTGGGCCTGCAAAAATCGCAAGGGAAAAAGAAGAACAAGGAAGTAGATTAAAGCCTTGCCAAATTGGTGCATAGACACAGCGGTTTCATTAAATGCTAAAAATACCCTTTTGTAATAGGCAAGATAATAAAATATAGCTACTTCAAAATGAGTTAAAGCCGATAAATACAAGATCAGTAAAGTTCATTGCGTAATTTTGAGGATTATCGGATAGGTTATTTACTTAAGTCAACATGGAAATTACATCTGCGGAGTTTATTATTAGCAACACACAGGTCAGTAAATGTCCAATGCCTGATAAGCCAGAATTTGCATTTATTGGCCGCTCAAACGTAGGCAAATCATCTTTGATCAATATGCTCACCCAGCGTAAAAGCCTGGCCAAGACATCTTCAACTCCTGGCAAAACTCAAACGATCAATCACTTTCAAATCAATCAGAAATGGTATCTGGTTGATCTGCCGGGATATGGATACGCAAGCGTTAGTAAGACCACCAAAGAGGGCTGGTCACAGATGATTACGTCTTATTTTACGCAACGCGAAAATGTGTACTGTACATTCATATTGATTGACTCGCGGCTTGAGCCTCAAAAAAAAGATATTGACTTTATCAACTGGCTTGGTGGCCTGGGCATTCCTATCGCATTGGTACTCACCAAAATTGATAAGATCAAACAATCTGAATTGGCGAAATCAAAAAAGAATTTTGAAACTCGTTTATTGAAAGATTGGGAAGAATTGCCACCCATCTTTATCACCTCGGCCGAGAAGAAGACTGGACGCGATCATTTATTGGATTTTATTGAGGACGCGATAAAAAAATAAGAAGAAAACATCTTTAATCTCTGCAT
>JANOUH010000035.1:0-7314 GCA_031416795.1 Cytophagales bacterium
CCATTAAAGAACTCTGCATTCTCGACTCTGATTTCGCATCACATGTTTTAATTGAGTTTATCGGAAAAGTGAATTCATCATTTAAAAACTTTGTAAAAGAGGATGAGCAGCTTTCAGTGATAACAAAGTTTGTAGATCAAATGCCGCACGAGCAACTATTGAAACTATATGGCACCACTGATCTTCAATTATTAGTGCTGGCACACACCACCATTGCGCCTGGAAATTTGCCGGGTAAATTTTTCGAATACCTCGCTTCTGGGAGACCGATTTTGGGCATCGGCCCAGCGAATGGAGATGCAGCAGAAATACTTCACCAAACAAATGCTGGAGCAATCATCGATAGAGACGATTTTGAAGGAATCAAGACTGAGTTGATGCGATACTATCAGGAATGGAAGAATGGAACGGGCGAGGCTACAGGAAATATTCAATTATACTCAAGGCGTCATTTAACTGAAAAGTTGATTTCCGTTTTAGAGAAGGAGTGACTATCAAACGGAGGTGTCTACAACAACTTCAAATAAAAGTGTCTGCATTATATTTAGTTTTGCGCTAGCTAAAACTCGTCAATCAAATCTTATCATGGAACTTCTTAAATCTCTCATCGATTTCGTTCTTCATATTGATCAACACCTGGTTGAAATAGTTCATGATTATAGATCCTGGACCTATTTGATTTTATTTTTTATCATTTTCGCTGAGACAGGTTTGGTGGTCACACCGATCCTACCAGGAGATTCCCTACTCTTTGCGGCAGGTGCTATTGTTGCTAAGCCTGAATCAGGACTGAGTATTGTTGCCTTATGTGGATTACTTATGGTAGCCGCTGTTTTAGGAGATCTGATGAATTATCATATCGGAAAATTCATAGGCGTTAAGGCCTTCAGTGGCAGGTACAGATTCCTTAAAGTTGAATACTTGTTGAAAACCCAGGAATTCTACGAAAAGCATGGAGGTAAGACCATCATCTACGCGAGGTTTATTCCCATCATTCGCACGTTTGCTCCTTTTGTTGCAGGAATTGGAACCATGAGTTATGGGAAATTTGCATCATTTAATGTCGTAGGTGGTGTCGCTTGGGTGTTTAGTTTTCTAATGCTTGGTTATTTTTTCGGTGGACTTCCTGTAATCAAGGATAATTTTACGCTGGTGATAGTTGGAATAATTTTCGTTTCAATACTTCCTCCAATTATTGAATTTTTGCGGGGAAGAATGAAAACGAAGTCCTTATAATAGATATATGGCGATGCCTATTTTCTTAAAGGCAGTAAGATTGTATAGTTGGTACCTACCGCACCTGATTCAACATTAATTTGACCCGACAGAGATTCTACCCGAGACCGGATGTTGCTTAAGCCGAGTCCTGGGTTTACATTATCAGGATCGAATCCAATGCCATTATCCTGGTAGTTGATTTCAATAGTTGAAGAAGAAACAATGATATCGATTGATATTATTTTGCACTGTGCGTGTTTGATAGAGTTGGTTACCAGCTCTTGAATGATTCGGAAAATCATTGCACCAACCTGTTGATCTTTAACTTCCTCACCGAGATAATTAAGGTTTATTTCGATGGGATGATTTCTCTGTACCATGGATATATAATTCTCCAGGCCGTAAGACAATCCGAAAAGTTTGAGCCCTGAGGGTGTGAGCTCATAAATGATATTTTGAATTTCGGAAATAGTTTTTTGTAGTTGACTTTGGATCTCAAGAGCATCTTTATCATCTGTTTTTTTTGCAATCTTATTTGCCATAAGTCTAATAGACACCAGATCCATGCCAATGCCATCATGTAAGTCTTTAGCAATACGACTTCGTTCTCGTTCTGTAGCTTCAATTTCAGCATTCAATAATTTCTTTTGTTGTTCATAGATTAGTCCCAAATAATTATTCCTTTCCTTGTAACGGACTATTCTTCTCTTGTAGATCACAACCCCTGTTAGAATGGCGAAGACAAACGCTGCAAAACGAAAGTACCACGTATTCCACCAAAGAGGCTGTACGGAAAAAGGAAGAGCGGTGCCGGTTTTCCAATTCTCATTATCAAATGAGAATTCAATATCTAACATGTAGACTCCTGGAGAGATCGACTGCAAATTGATTATTCTGGATGTGGCTTCAGTCCAGTCATCGCTTTTTGATATGCGATATCGGGTATAAATGTTTTGGTTGTTGAACGAAATAAATCCAAACTTCAATTGGAGTGGATTTTTGTTATCGATTTCAATTTTCTGTTTTGCGCTAACCAATGCCGGTTTGATCAGCTCATAATAAAAGACCGGGCTCGCCTCATTGGCTTCTTTGAGGTTTGGAATAATCTTAATACTATAGTCGGAGATAGCCCAAATGGATTGATCCGTGATATTGAAATAATTAATTCGCTCATTCGGAAATTCTTCCGCTATGGTTTTATAGAATTGAATGTGATTGTCTTTAAGGGATTTATGTTTTAGAGCAAGTAGCCCCTTCTCTGTAGAAATCCAGAGTAGCGAATCCTTTTTTTGCGCATAGTAAACGTCATTGGCTATAAAATTCTTATTGGTATTGAAAGAGGTTAACTCAAAGTTTTTTTTGTTCATCAGGTGAAAACCGTTCCCAATGGTACCTATGAAAACCAATTCTTCGTCAAAAGGAATGATTGACGTGATTTTTGAATTTGATAACACCTTTGGCTTATTGATTAAATTCATGACCGAATCAAATAGTTCGAGCCCGGTTCGCCCAGAGGTGTACAATGTGGAATGATCGTATAAGAGTTTAAGATGGATAGATTTGGAGATTACATAGGTTGAATTACCTTTCAAATCAAATCGGGCTATTCTCGATCCGCCAACCGCCCATATCATTGAATCAGATTGAGTGCTATATCCAGTGTATGATCCGGAAATTTTTTCTTTTATAGTGCCGGCCTCCAAATCAACAATGGACGTAAGGCCTGCTGAAACCCATAATTGTTTTTTTAAATCGATGAACAGAGATCGAATCGCAGTTTCAAAATTTTTGGACCAAATACGATTAGTATTTTTAAGATCATAAGTGGTAACATATCCTCTCTGATCGCCAATCACAAGATAGTCCGAATTGAAGGTGGCGAATCGGGTTTTTTCTTTCAGATTAATCGTTTTGGTTTCCAGGTTTGATGTATAATAAACACCTTCCTCCAATGTGCTAAACCACATGCCGCCTTCATGATCTTGGAGTACTTGGGTTATTGACTTATCTGACAAAATTGCTAGATGATCCACAATGCTAAAATTTTCCTTCGTGATTTTATCTGCCCCAGCATTGGTATAACCCACCCAATAAAATCCATCCCGATCTTGAGAAAGACTAATGATGGACGATCGGCCTGTGAATACTTTTTTTAACGCAGAACCATCGTAACTAAATATATCGGAATTGATTGTTATAAGCGTCCGTTCACCATCTTGCAAAGCATAGACAACTTTATTATGATTGAGAGTATCTGTCAGTGCAATCGGATAATATTGCCCATTGATTTTTATCTTTTTTATTCGTGTTGAAATTCCATTTAGCCCACAAAGTAGTTTCTTGCTCTGGGTAATTCTAATATTTAATTCGTGTTCGTTGATCTCTTCTTTTTCAATTTTACCATCTGAACTGACTTTCACTAAATATTTCTCAGTACCGAAATGAACGTCACCGTCTTCATAATGAAGGCTATACATCAGGTTGTTTTGGAAAAGTCCTTCCAATTGATCGTTCCACTTAAAGGGAAGTATTTTGCCGTTTTCGTAAACGGATAGCTTTCCTGAATACGTTCTAAACCATATTCTTTGCTGCTCATCTTCGGAAAAAGCAAAAACTACCGGATCTGAGAGTCCATCTTTTACAGTAAGCACCTTCATCTCATAGCCATCAAATTTTGCTACTCCATGATCCGTGGCAAACCAAATAAATCCATGACTGTCCTGAAAGATATTATAGACTTCAGTGCTTGGTAAGCCCTCTCTGATTGAATAATTAATTAGTCCAGGATTTTGTCCAACAGCTGCTTGTAAAAAACCGAATGCGGTTATGCAGATTAAAAAGAACTTTTCAAGTAAGGGTTTGAGATACTTTTTCTTACTTGATAATAATATTGAGGATTTATTTTTTCCGATCCGCGTTTTCATGAAATTTTAGTCTCTTTTTCTTAATAAGGAAATCACATTCCTGAAAATACCATTGGCATCAGCGGAGGGGCGTGCCCAAAGTATAAGTGAAGAGAATACGATGGAGACAACCGCTGATCGAAATACAATATCGATAAGTGTATTGTCAACTTTAAACAGGAGTGTATTTATCGCAAGAGTGACCCCTCCAATGGCAAGGACTTTTAATGTTGCCCAGTCAAAAGGTTGAATGCCAAACCTGATAAATATGAAAATAAACTTAATCACGTTGAATGTGATTAATGCGAAAGCACTTCCCCAGGCAGCTCCCTCAATTCCATAACGAGGTATAAGAATATTGTTTGAGATGATGACGATAGCAGCCAGTAGAATAATTAAAATGATATTGAAACGATAATATTTTGACAACACGATTATTTCGCTACTGGGGCCAAAGAGCATGTCCATCAGTTTACCAAAGCCTATAATAATGACTACCCATTTACCCAACTCGTAATTTTCACCTTTTGGCATAAGATCAAAGATATTATCAATGTTGATCCACACACCAATTAGTAATAACGATCCGATAATAAGCTGATTGATCGAAGTTTTACGATAGAGATTGGCTACTTCCTTTATTTCATTTTGTTCAAATGCTTTGGAGATCAACGGCATGGTGATTTGGCTTAGAGCCCTTCTTGGTATTTCTATCACCGTAGCCATATAAAAAGCTGTCGTGTAAATAGCATTGGCTGCAAGGCCCAACATGGCAGACACCATCATGCTGTCGATTTTTCCAATTAAAATCATTCCCGCCATACCTGCAAAGCTTAGTAGACTGTATTTGATTAGTTCGGCAAACTTATTTTGATCTAACGATTTAAAATCAGTTTGAATTGAAATTTCTCCTTGCTGCCACAAATAGGAAATTAGTAATATAAGACAGATCAGGTAGGCCACCACGGAGCCAATTACAAATTGATCAAATGAAAGTACTCCGGTGAAGTAAAGGAGTACTAAAACAGATAGAAGCAGCCGGGCAACTATTTCTCTCAATAAATTGGGAACGACTGTTTTTAATAGTGATCGCGAGAAGGCCTCCAATGCTGCGATCATTACCATGAGCAGTGTAAGCCAAAGCACCCAGGATGAATATTGAATGATCTCTTTTGCATTCTTTTGAAAGTAAGACAGGAGCGGAGTTTCAAAAATTTTAAAAACGATAAAGAAAACTGCGAACCCGGCCAACGCTAGCAACATCATCAGTGTAATAAAAGTATGCGAGGTCTTTTTATCCTTTACGAATTGAGGATAATATCGGAAGATACTTTGTGTTAATCCAAATTGCGCAAAAGGTGAAAGAAGAATGGCTGCATCCTGAATGGTACGAAAGAGACCAACTTGTTCAAGCGATAAAAACTTGGGATATAAATAAAGAAGATTAATATAGCCAATTACCACACCTAGGTAGGAGATGATGGTGGAATAAATGCTTTGGCGGATGACAATACCCATTCGTTATTATTCCGTTAAAAGGTTCGACACAAGATCGTTTAAAATAACGTTATTTTTTTCAGCTGATAATTCAAGAGCGGCATTGTCAGCATTCTTTTTGAAAGAGTCAAGATCAGCAACTGTAAGGGCATTAATTTTTTTTGCAAGAGATTGAGGAGTGAAATCACCCGATACCACTCCCAGGTCGTACCTGTTTACAAGACTTGCCATTTCCGGTGTTGGTCCAATGCCGATCGCAAGCCGGGCTTGAATGAAGTCAAACAATTTATTGGGAAGCGTATTGGCATAATTGAAGTTGATGGGAGGCAATAAGAAAATCCCCATGTCATAGGGATGTATGAAGTTCACGACCTCAGAACTTTTTACCGGAGGCACAATCTTAATTCTGGGATTGTCTTTAATTGAGTTCTTCAATGAATCCAGATAACCTCTTGTTTTTTTATTGGCAATGGTGGGTGTGAGCAACATTAGATCGAGTGTGAAACGATCGTCTAAATAATTCATCATCTCAATCATAATTTCCAATTGCCGCGATGGGTTGGCTGCCCCGTGATGAATCAATCTGATTTTTTTCTCATCGACCGGAGTGGGAGCTAGATTTGAGTAATAGTTTGCATTTGTTACCACAATCGGTTTCACAGGATAATGTGCTGCGTATTCATTGGCAAGCCCAGTTCCAACCGTGATCATTTCATCTACCAAAGGCAAATATTTTTTGCACAGGTATTTATTAAAACGCTGAAAGAAAATTCTCCACACCAGCTTGTCTTCAAAATGCCTTGGCGCAAATTCATGAGCATCGAAAAGAATTTTTTCTGTCTTTTTGATCTTGAAGGCGAGTGGCAGGCTTTCAATATCATTAGCAACAATCAGATCGAATCTTCTACTTTTTAAGTGCTTTCGTAAATCGGGGAAGTCGTAAATAACTTGGTAGGCTGATTCAAATAAACCGGAAAGAAGAAAAATTGAACCAATCGCCTTTTGAAAAAGTCCCGGCTTTATTCTCTTAATATGAAATACTTCGTGCTTCCAGTTTTTTGGTGAATCGAAACAAGCAATGGTTAATTGACACCGCTCCGATAGAAAATTAATTTGCCGGGCCACGCGGGCATCATGGTTGAGATCGCTATAAGCAAGGATCAGAATCTTTTTCATTTCTTTCTTCGAGCTTCAACAATATAATAGCGTGGTGTAAATAATCGAAGGATAGGACGAAGACCATTGATTTTAGTAGGGCTGGTCCATTTTTCTCTGCGCACAATTTCCCAACCAGCTTTTTCGAGAAGCCAATCAAATTGCCAGTCCTCAAATTCGTGAAAGTGCTGATCCCAACGATCATTTTTATTTCGATAGGATTTAGCAAACCAAAGTGACAGTGGTATGCTCGCAAAAAGACGATCAGATTTTATAGATTTCAAAACACCCAGTGGATTAAGCAGGTGCTCAAATATTTCGAAAGCGGTAGTTACATCCGATTGATATTGAGACACAGATTCCGGAAACTCATCCAGATCTTCGCCTTGGGTATTGATTACTTTATATCCTTTCTCTGATAAGAATTCTGAAAAAGGATTTTTCGTCCCCAGATCTAAAATGGTTACTTCCTTTGACAACGCAGGCTCCATAAACGTCCACGTTTTTTTATAGCGCCTTGCTTTAGTTGGTGAGGGTTGGT
>JANOUH010000036.1:0-29435 GCA_031416795.1 Cytophagales bacterium
CAGTAGTGCCTCCTAAACTCAGGCCAATCGAAACGATTAATAAGCCAACTACTAAAGGTTTAAGTCCGTGCGTGAATTCATTCACTCCAATAAACAAAATGGCAAATACTAACAATGTGGTGGCGATGACTTCACTCATGAAATTTGAAAAGGTATTTCTAATAGCCGGTGCTGTTGAAAACACGGCCAGCTTCGTAGCCGCATCAGGAGTATTCTTCCAATAGGGCTGGTAATAAAACCAAACTAAAACAGCACCTGTGAATGCGCCTGCAAATTGTGCTAAACAATATCCGGGTACGTTGGCCCAATCAAATAGACCTATTGTCGCTAATGCAATGGTGATGGCTGGATTAAGATGAGCACCACTTACACCAGAAGCATAAATCCCCATGGTGACAGCTAGCCCCCACGCAATGCAGATCGTGAGCCATCCAGCATTTTCTGATTTGGTTCCTTTTAATACAACACCGGCCACCACACCTTCGCCCAGTAAGATGATGAGCATGGTTCCAAGAAATTCTGCGAGGTAGATATTCATAAATTTATTTTAATGAGAGCTTACATTCATGGATGGTTCTAGGCCTGTCTTCTCAGACTTGATCAACAACGTGGCGCCAGCTGCCAGCAAGAGTAATACACCGGCAAACAAAATTGCATTGCCGGGATTGTTGCCTAAAAAGTTTTTCAATACATAACCAAAGGATACACTTTGAAGGATCATCGGCACTACAATCATCATATTGATGATACCCATATAAACACCGTAACGCTCTTTTGGAATCTTACTCACGACTAACAAATATGGAATACCCATCATACTAGCCCAGCCTATCCCGAAACCAGTAATAGCCGGAAATAACATATACTTATTGCCAATCATAGGGAAGATGATGAATCCAACACCGGCCAGCACAAGACAAACAAAATGCACCATCCTGGCACTTGATTTTCTCACAAACCAAACCAATGCAAAAGCAGAAATAAACGTAACGATATTATACCATCCGTTTACAAGGCCCGCCCAACTCACGGCTTGTTCATATAATTCCTGATTGTCGGAAGGACTGATGTTCCAAACAGAGAGAGCAATACTCTTAGAAGAATTTTGCCAATAGCAGAACAACGCATACCACTGGAAAAGATATACCAACGCCAGCTGCCACATGACTTTAGGCATTTCGAGTATGGCTTCAATAATCTCTATGTTCTGTGCAAATACAATTTTTGTGAACTGATGTGATTTTGTTGCATCCAGCACTTTCCGCATCAGCGACCGATCAAAAATAGATGGCACCAATAAAATAAGTAACATCAAATAGGCAATCACAGAGGTAAGAATGGAAATAAAGAATTGAGCCACCAGGTGAGGCTGGCCTTCATTACTTTTTTTAATGGCCAGGATCTCTTCCTCCGTAGGTTTAATCTCTGGCGTAGTCTTCATACTCCACCAGATTGTTCCAATAGAACAAACCGATCCTAAAAAGAAAGAAGCGAAAACCCAATTCGGTATGGCTCCGGTTTTACCAATGATGATGATCGGAAAAACAAACAGCGATACGTTCGCTAAGGTTTGTCCGAGGCCAGTAAAAAAACTTTGTGTTTGAAAACCGGTAGGTCTTTGATCATCATTCAACTTATCCGCAATGAAAGCGCGATAAGGCTCCATCGCAGTATTATTTCCAACATCTAAAATCCAGAGTAATCCGGCAGCCATCCACAACGCACTGCTGAACGGAAAAAAGAAAAGACAGATACTGCAGATCATCGCTCCTATAAAAAAATAAGGCTTGCGTCTTCCAAATTTCGAATGCCATGTTTTATCACTCAACGCTCCGATAATAGGCTGGATGATTAACCCTGTTACGGGACCTGCTAAATTCAGTAGAGGAATCTCATCCGGACTGGCACCTAAGAAATCATAAATGGGGTTGACGGCACTTTGCTGTAATCCAAAACTATATTGAATGCCGAAGAATCCGACATTCATATTAATGATCTGCCAGAAGGAAAGTTGGGGCTTTAAGGACATGGAGGAACCAGATTTTTAATTTGGAAGATGCGGAAAGTAACGCAAAGTTCCAAGCAGGATCAAGACGTTTTTAATCGTGTGCAGAAACCACTAATCAAAAAATTCAAGTTGCCTCCGAAATACTTTCCATGAAGCGTTAACTTGGGCTATCTTTCTGCATGTAATAGGAATCTTCTGGCCTAAATCTTCATGATCTCGCTTAAAAGACTTTTTACCCTTCTTGGTTTGTTCTTGACTACCCTAGTTTGTTCCGCGCAAACCGATTGGCAAACGGTGCCGTGGCAAACCATAGGCAAGGACTCATCTCATCTAGACAAGCAAAGAAATATATTAATCACTGGAAATGTCCGCAGTAAGAATTTCGGTGAGGCGATTGTTGGCGCAACGATATCGGTAGATTCACACAAATACTTTGATTACTCAGATTCGAAAGGTCAGTATGTCCTTGAAATGCCAGCGGGCGATTACAGAATCTCTGTTCGGCATATTGGAATGCTTCCTCTTTTCTTCCGGCTGAAAGTTTTATCAGGAGGTGTGTTTAATGTAGAAATGGAGGAAGGTGTTTTGAAACTCGAAGAATTGATCATCATGGCAAGACCTATCAATAGCAATGTGAAACAAGCTATTTCTGGATTAACTACCATGGCTTTGGGTGAAATCAAGACATTGCCTATGTTGCTTGGTGAAGTGGATATTGTAAAAAGTCTTCAACTCATGCCCGGTGTTAGTTCGGTAGGTGAAGCCGCTTCAGGATTTAATGTACGAGGTGGAAGACCAGATCAAAACCTGATGTTGTTAAACGATGCTCCAATCTTTAACACCTCGCATGCCCTTGGATTCGTTTCCTCTTTTAACCAGGATATCATTCGCGACTTTAGTTTGTATAAAGGATCTGTGCCTGCACACTATGGCGGACGTGCTTCATCGGTTTTGGAAATAAATACTCGAAGAGGTGACAATGAAAAGTGGACCTATCAAGGAGGCGTTGGGCCAATTACCACACGATTTACAGCAGAGGGCCCCATTGTAAAATCAAAGACCTCCCTGCTGTTATCAGGAAGGATCGCCTATCCAAACTGGATACTCAAACAAGTATCTGATCCCAATGTAAGTAAAAGCTCTGCATCATTTAATGACGCCTTTGTTTCCCTTGGTCATCGCATTAATGAAAACAGTTCTTTGGAAGCATCCGTCTATCAAAGTCACGATGGATTTAATTTTTCTGACCGCTTTGGATATGAATGGAATAACTTCCTCGCGCAAGGCAAGTGGACAGGCCTTGCTAATCGCAAGGCATCACCATCCGTTTCATTTTCATACGGTCAATTTAAAACAACATTGATCGATCCTGTAGGACAAAATGCTTCGCAATTAAAGAATGCAATGAGTTATTTTCAGATAAAGCCGTTTGTTAATTATATACGGAATGACAAACATAGCATCACCGCAGGTGCCGAATCGATTTTGTATATACCAAAAGATGAGCGCCAGGAAGCCTATGAAGGGAGTGCCTTTATTCCAAAACAGGTAAACAAAGACAATGGCTGGGAAGCTGCCCTTTATGTGAACGATGAATATCAACTCAATGAACGAATATCAATATCTGCAGGCCTTCGACTGTCTGGATATATGCATCTTGGGCAGGATACCATATTCCGTTACGCGGATGGAATTCCAAAGTCGGCATCAACTATAACTGATTCTGTTTATTACAGTTCGTTTGAAAAAATAAAAACGTATGGAGGTCTTGAGCCACGATTGGCAGTGCGTATTAACACGTTCAAAAATCAATCGGTGAAAATAAGTTATGGCCGGATGCGCCAATACATTCATCAGATCAGCAACACCGCCTCAGCAACACCGGTTGACATCTGGCAGGTGAGTACAGGATACTTACCACCACAAATTGCTGATCATTACTCAGCTGGCTATTTCTGGAACCTGAATGACAACGAATGGGAGACATCTGTGGAGGGATTTTATAAAAGGATGCAAAATCTGGTTGAGTATAAAAATTTCCCAGAGTTGTATGTAAATGGTCATATCGAAACAGAACTTCTCTCCGGTGACGGAAGAGCGTATGGTGGAGAAGTCTATATAAGAAGACTGAAAGGCCGCTGGACAGGATGGCTTTCATACACCTATTCGCAAACTGAAGTAAAAGTTGATTCAAACTTTGATTCGGAAACTATTAATGACGGAGCGTGGTATCCTTCCAATTATAATAAGCCTCACATTTTTAATCTCGTCCTGAACCGACATTATCGAAAGGGGAGTGCATTTTCTTTCCTTGTATCGTACAATACAGGTAGACCATTCACAGCAGTAGAGTCGAGTTATATTTCATCGGGAACCGTGGTGCCCGTTTTTTCTACTCGCAACAAATATCAAATACCAAATTATTTGCGTGTTGATTTATCCTTTACAATCGGAAACGTAATTCGAAAAATTGATGATTCATTGGTGTTCTCGATTTATAATTTATTCGGGCGCGATAATGCGTATTCGGTTTTCTATCAACGCCCTGCCTCAAACTATTTCATTCCAAAAACCTATCAGCTTTCCATATTAGGTTCTGCCTTGCCTTCGTTAACCTATAACTTTAAATTTTGAAAATGAATTCGCAAAGCTTCTTCAGTAAGTCGTTGTGGATTGAGTTTTCAAAAAAGAATTCTTTCAAGTTTTTGTTATTTATATTTCTTTCCAGTTGCCTGTCACCCATTGATTTTCCTGTTGAAATTAAAGGCGGTATTCTGGTGGTCACCGGACAACTAAGTACGATCAGTGATCAGAACATCGTTCAACTAGGTAGAACGGCCGACACTGAACAGCTTCCATTTCCTATCCCTGGTGCGTTCATTCAATTATTCGATGATGCAGGAAACATCTACCAATACGAAGAAGATCTACAAGAGGAAGGAAATTACTATATAAAAAATATTGTTGGAGAAGTAGGTCGAACCTACCACATACAAATTAGTCTCCCTGATGGGAGCGCCTACAAATCTCTTCCGGAAAAACTTCCAGGTCCGGCTGCTATGGAATCAGTTTACTACGAAATTGAAAGGAAAAAAATCACCGATGGAGAAGGTGCTGTGGTGGATCAGGATTTTTTTGAAATTTTCGCAAAGAATATTTCAATTGCTTCTGAAAAAAAAACCTATTTAAAGTGGGGTGTTGAAGAGGCTTTTCTTCTTTCTCCTACCGATTTTCCTGATATTATGGGAAGAATTCCTCCACCCTGCTTTATTGTTCAGAATGCCGACCCCCAGAGAATTGTGTTATTTAAAGGAGATGACGTTTCCACAACCTCCATCAATAGCATTTTAGTTGGATCACGCTTGATTGATTGGTCTTTCCTGGAGCGACATTATTTTACCATTTATCAATCGTCTATAACGAAAGAGGCGTATGAATACTGGCGCAAAGTAAACATCGTAGCAAACCAAGTGGGCACCATCTTCGACACACCGCCCGCTACCATCTCAGGTAACATAGTGCGTGAAGGAAATTCCGATGAAAAAGTATTGGGTTATTTTCAAGCCATTAATCAAACCTATAGTCGATTCTTTGTTTTACCATCCGACCTGCCCTTTCCGCTTACGGTAAGTACCTGTGACTACGATGGAACACTTGCTGAATTTGGAATCCCTGATCCATCCGACTATCCAGCGAGATGCATTGATTGTCTCATCTTGCCTAATAGTAGTTATACCCGGCCGGATTGGTTTTAGCTAGTAATATAAAGATGAATACATCGCCTATAAATTTATATTTTAAAACGACCTAACGGTTTTCTGGTTTGAAAAAAGGATGAAACACATTGATTTTCTTTTAAGGTTCCCTGCTAAGGTTCTGGTATTTCTGTTGCTTTCGAGCTGCCTTACGCCTATTGATTTCCCGGTTGAAATTAAAGGGGGTACACTGGTGGTAACAGGACAGATCAGTACGATCAGCGATCAGAACATCATTCAACTGGGAAGAACCGCCAACATAGCGCGGCTTCCTTTTCCATTGAGTGGCGCAACAATTCAACTGTTTGATGATGTAGGTAATGTCTATTTATATGAAGAGAATTTTCAAAATTTAGGCACCTACTATTTAAAAAATGTTGAAGGAGTTGCTGGTCGAACTTATTACATCCAAATTGACCTTATTGAAGGAGGTTCTTACAAATCACTTCCGGAAAGATTACCTGAACCTGCTGTGCAGGAATCTGCTTACTATACTATCGTAAAGAAGGAATTCACGGATCGGGAAGGTGCTGTGGTAGTTCAGGATTATATTGAACTATTCTCGAATAGTAAATTATTGCCAACGAATGATCCGACCTACCTGAAATGGGGTATTGAAGAAGTTTTTCTTCTCTCTCCCACTGATTTCCCTGATCCTTTTGGAAATATTCCTCCGCCCTGCTTTGTTATTCAAAATGCCGACCCTCAAAGAATTGTTTTATTTAACGGAATAGAAGTGTCTTCCACATCCATTAATAACCTGCTGGTTGGATCAAGAATAATTGATTGGTCCTTTTTGGAACGACATTATTTTACGATTTACCAATCTTCAATCACGGCAGACTGTTTTGATTACTGGCGCAAAGTAAACATAGTGGCAAACCAGGTAGGCACTATCTTTGACACTCCTCCGGCCATTGTCGTTGGCAACATTGTGAATGTTGAAAACCCAAAAGAAAAAACGTTGGGGTATTTTCAGGCTTCCAATCAAACCTTTAATCGTTTCTTTGTTTTGCCCACTGACCTCCCATTTTCGTTAACGGTAACAACTTGCTCCTTTACCGGGAGTTATAATTCATTAGACTATCCTACCCGATGCATTGACTGTACCTCGGTGCGTAACAGTGGTTATAACAGACCTGATTGGTTTTAGACGAGCAACAAAAATTTAATTCACCGCGGTATCCTCCTTACGTGTTCTTATCTTTTGAAGGACATAAGTTCCTAACGCTCTACCTTCTGTCATGCCTACTTCTACCGCTGGCCGATAATGAATTCCGCCATACATGCGACTAATGGCAGCCTCTTCAGAAGCTTGAATAAATGATTTAAAACTTCTTACCGTAAGACCAAACTCAATTTCGGTTGAATCCGTGAAAGCGAAATTGTCGCCAAATAATTGAGTGAGTGTAACCGCAGAAGCTGCTGAGATCACACTATGCCCACTGGTATATTCCGGAAATGGTGGAGTTTGAAGCACGGGTACCCAATCTTCATCAATATATTGATTGATGTATGTTTCAGGACGAATCAATTTGCTTCTGTATTTTTCATCCCAGCAAGACATAAAAGCATCAACAAGTGAAATTGAAACACGTGCATAAGCTTCCGAACACCGAACAAAATCGGCATTCACTTTTTTACATGCAACATTGGTGATGTTCATCCAATGGCCACCGGGAGAAATCTTCTTGGTGGCAAACATTACATGGCCCTTCACATTCATCATGAACGGATTGCAATCCCAGAAGAAGGCAATTTCACGTTGCTCTGTAGTCAGATTATTACCCATCTCAAGCACCTCAACCGCCTCTTTATAAAACTGACTTTTTTTATCAATAGAAAAAGGCGTGGGAGGTGTTGGCTTAAATTGTTGAGCAGAATCAATCGCAAATGGTCTGATCTTATTCCAATGTGGTTCCACCGCATCCATGTATGCAGGAGGGGTGGGTTTCCAGGTTGAAAGATCTTGCTGGATTGAATATTTAGGAAATGATCTTGACTGCTTATAATTATCTTTTGTTGACCACGCAATTACATGATCGGCAACCTGGGTTCCGTATGCAATGGAGCGCTCGAACACCTCATCCGGCACACCAGCATCACGGAATTCCTGCATGATTTCATTGTAGAATGCGTCCATCTTATCCTCAGAAAAAACTAAGGTGCGGCCTACTTTAAGGGCTGCCTGCACAGAAGCCAATGAATAGCAATACTCCATACCTTCTTCCGGTTGTGGCACAGCTTCGAAGCCCGTTAACTGACTCGCAAGGCTACGATACTTTGAATCTTGATGGATGGCTACTTCGTAAGCGGCAATGCTGCTATACGCATAAATACGAGATGCTACCGGGGGAGAAAAAATATCATAAACGATTACATCTGTAATCTGCTTAATTGAACGATGCAGATAATCAGGATTTTGAGCCTTTAACCTCCATTCCCCATTATCCTTTGTACACGAAGAAATCACCAACGCAACGATAGCTAGTAGTAAAATATTTTTCATAATTCGATTTTCAACTCGCAAAAGTAAGCTTTCTCTAAATAAAAAGTATGATTTCAATCATCTTGAGATAATTTCTGAACATAGTCCAAAATTTTTTAAAAAATGAATGCCCCAAGCAGCCGGTTTACGAATATCAGGGGAACTTAAAGATTAAAACAGAATCATTATTCCTGCCGACTAATATTCGCTTTTCTCCTTTGGTTCCTGCTAATACTTTAATGTCGCGTCCCTCGCCAGGCACCCAAAATCCTGAATCACGGATGCGTTGTGGGGTGAACCCATTTTTCCCATCTCCCAATAAAATTAATCCATAACCTGCATCCTGTCTACCCAAATCGGGTTGCACACCGTGCCAATTACCGACAGCCAAAATATCGGCAAGGCCATCTCCATTTACATCATGGACAGCAAACGAAAACACGGGAAACATTTGGGCTTCCATCGGAAGCTCATGCATCTGATAATTTTGATTTCCTTTATTTTCAATCCAGACCGAGGAGAACATCTGTGCCTTTCTGTAAACAAACTCATTCATCCTTTCAGCCGGAATTATATCTTCCAGCTTCACATTCTTATAGTCGTCATATTTTAAGAACTTTCTCTTCAGTGGTGGCACTTGCTTTACCAGTTGATCTCTCGATACAAATGGATATCGTTGATGATTGTTGTAGTACGTGATAATGGGGTCATAACTTCCGTTCGCGTCAATATCACCTACCCATAATTCCACAGGCTCCTTTTCACTCACACGCAGTCGTGAATTAAGGCCTGCGTTTCCAACAACAAAATCCAAATCACCATCCTGATCAAGATCAGCCTGGCTGATGGTATTCCACCAACCCGAAGACTTCTCAAATCCATATTCTTTTGTACCATCTGTAAAGCGTCCATGCTGATCTTGCATGAGAAAGGTTATTGGCATCCACTCTCCCACTAAAATCAAATCCTTCAATCCATCGTTATTCAAATCCTGCCACGATGCATCGGATACCATACCTAAAGAAGTAACAGGTAAAAGTGAAGTCGCTTCTGAAAAGCCCCCCTTGCCATCGTTCTTCAACAAAAAGCTATGTGGAGCGAGTCCATACTTACCAGCGACAACTCTTCCGCCAATAAATAAATCCAAGTCACCATCGTTATCAAAATCTGCTGGTTTCACACAAGAAGCATTCAGATATATTTCGGGGATTGCTTCATGTGTTTTTCTGAAATTTCCCTTGCCATCATTTAAATAAAGTCTTGGTTGCAATTCACTTAAACTACCCTCCTGTTCTTGCCCACCACTTACAACAACCAAATCTTGTTTTCCATCTCCATTAGCATCAAAGAAAACTGCATTGGTGTCTTCCGATAAAGAATCTGCTTCAAATACATTCTGTGCGGATTTTTTAAATTTTCCTGAACGATTTTGAATAAACAAAGTACCAGTCTGATTTTTTCCTCCCACAATGAAGAAGTCATCGAGCTGATCACCATTAACATCAGCAACAGCTACTTTAGGACCCTGCATAGAAAGTGTATGCGGCATCAATCGCTCTACTTCAAAACCAGTAAATTCATTCTCACGATGAACGAAATCAATGGAATCGGCAATCTGTAGCAACGGTTTATCCTGATCATGAGTAGAATACCAATTGCCTTGTGATTCACGTTGATTAAATTGAATAGTTTGGTTAGTCTTTATGGATTTAATCGTTTGAAAATTACCCCCTGGCCAGATTACAATTAATGAATCAATAAAGTTATTTTTTCCTAAACCAACGTTAAGTGTATAATCACTGCTGGATAGCCAGCCTCGTGTTGGAATTAATTCCTGAGTCATCATCAAAGTACCAGCATAAACTTTGACCTTCGCTCCTACTCCAAATAGATTTGGAGAATTTCCTTGAAGTTTAACTTTAATAAAATTTGATGTGAGATCAGTAGAATTCCTATAGATCAAAGCCGGCTCATTGATATTATTAACAACCAAATCCAAATCACCATCATTGTCAAAGTCTGCGTAAGCTGAACCATTGGACCATGTTGGCTTTACCAGCGCCCAGCTTTCAGAAACATTATCAAATGTTAAATCTCCATTATTCTTGAAAAAAAAGTTAGGCACTTTTCCTGATGGCATTTTATCAATCATTGCCTGATCAGAAAGAAAACGCTGCGCGGAATCACCCGATATATAATTGATATAATCGAGATCATTCGGTCTTCTCATAATACCATTCGCAATGAAAAGATCCCGCAATCCATCATTATCAAAATCAGCAAGCAATGGCCCCCAACTCCAGTCAGTAGCTTCAACTCCTGCTAAAGGAGCGATATCACTGAAGGCCAGTGTTTGATTAGTTGTAAGTCCTCTGTTTAATTGAAGTGCATTTCTGGAAACCTGATAGTGATATCCAAACTGAAGCTTGTATTGAAAAATCTCATATGGATCTTCGCCTCCCGATGCTTTCAATACTGACTCTTCATTGGGCAACATATCCAGCGTGATGATATCCTGCCAACCATCGTTATTGATATCCGTGATATCACTCCCCATAGAAAATCGACTGGCGTGAGGAATGCTTTTCTCCAGCTCCTGCTTAAAAGTTCCATCCCCTTGATTGATATAGAGATAATCATTTTCATGAAAATCATTGGCTACATAAATATCTACATAGCCATCGTTGTTCAGGTCGGATACTCCAACACTCAACCCATATCCAACCTGGCTGTTGTAAATACCAGCTTGTGAAGTCACTTCTGTAAAAGATGGTTTACCAGAGGGTATCAATTCATTCCGGTATAATTTATCTCCTGCCCTGGCATCACTTTGATTACGAAGCAAAACATCACCATAAGATCGCACTGAATGAACGGAGTGATTAACCAAGTACATATCCAGATCTCCATCATTATCATAATCAAAGAAGGATGCTTGCGTGGAGAATCCCTGAAAAGATAAACCATATTCATCCGTTCTGTCGCTGAACGAAAGATCTCCATTGTTGATCAATAGTTGATTCCGTCCGGTAAAGCTCTTGTAGCCACCCACTCCGCAACTAAAAATATCCAGGTATCCGTCACCGTTCACATCAGCCATGGTGACACCGGTTTTCCAGTTTCCAAGTCCAGCTACACCAGCTTTAGAGGAGATATCTTCAAATTTAAAATCACCTTTATTGAGAAAAAGTTTGTTAGGACCTTGATTAGATGAAAAGTATAGATCCGGTAAACCATCATTATTAATATCACCAGCAGCAACACCGGCACCATTATAGAAATACAAATATTCTATGATATTGAACTGATCAGTTTCTTTAACATCATTTGAAAATTCAATTCCGGTCTGATGAGATGATAACTTCTGAAATAATTTTCCTGTTATATTCTTCTCTTCACAAGAGACGAACATGGCTATCATCAGCCAACCATAAAAACCATACAGATGGGGTTTTGCGAGGCCCACTTATTTGACCTTTAATGTCACCATTGAATTATTGTTACGTGTTGCTACTAAGTATTTTTTTCCTGCCACATCAAGAGTAGTCATGTCACGTACTTCACCATCCAAAAATAAACCGGACTCCTTTGCAGGTACCGAAGTAAAATTACCTTTACCATCACCTCTTAAGAAGGTTCCATAACCAGCATCGTAACGACCCATTTCTGGTTTTACGCTGTACAAGTTTCCACCGAGTACAATATCTACATGACCATCATGATTAAAATCATCAACAGAAATAGCATACACAACAGAGAACTGGGCTTCAACAGGAAGACGCTTTAAAGCAAATCCTTCTTTGCCGTTATTAATAAGCAGGCAAGAAGACAATTCATACACCTCCAGTTTTACTGATTTCTCTAATTCTTCTGGAGTAAAAATATCGGTAATGGTTTGATCTTTAAAGTTGTCGTATTTCAAATATTTCTTCTTGAGAGAGGGTATTTGTGTCGTGAGATCATGACGAAGTACAAGAGGATAACTTTTATCACCATAGAACGTGCATACGATCTGCTCAACGTCTCCATTCTTATCAAAATCGTTGACATACATACTCACAGGTTTATCAACAGAAGCTCTGAATCTTGAATTTAATCCGTGGTTTCCCAATACAAAATCTACATCTCCATCCCCATCAAGATCAGCCGTTTCAATGGTGTTCCACCAACCGTTGCTTTTTCCAAGATTCATGGATTCGGTCTTATCAACCAATTTACCAGATTCCTGAATAAATACTTTTACAGGCATATAGTCACCCACTACAATAAGATCAACAAAAGAATCACCGTTGATATCAGCCCATGCAGCATCTGTAATCATACCTACACCTGTCAATATGGGTGCGATGGTATCTGTTATGTTCGTAAAAATTCCCGTTCCATCATTGGATAATAGATAGCCGTTCATTGGCATACCATATAAAAATGGATGACTGCGCACGCCTACAAACAAATCTATATCGCCATCCTTATCATAATCAAAAGGCTTAACCACAGAGGTGCTCTCAAAATTAAATGTTGGTAAAATCTGTTGCGACTTCGTGAAGTTACCGTTACCATCATTCATATATAAGCGATCCGCAAGAGCTATTGAACTGGTCGAAAATTCATTGCTGCCACTACAAACATATAAGTCCTGATCACCGTCACCCTCTGCATCAAAAAAAATACTCTGCATATCTTCCGAGGCCTTATCATCGGCAAAAGCTTTTTGAGCTCGGTCTTGAAAAGTGCCATTGCCGGTTTGAATGAATAATGCACCCGCAACATCCTTTGCACCACCAACATAAAAGTCATCTCTGCCATCTCCGTTCACATCTCCTTTCGAAATCCTGGGACCTTCAGTACTCAACATATGATAGGTCAATTTATCTCTGTCGAAATCAACAAATTGACTTTCAATATGTGTATAATTAAAATTCAATGTGTTAAGTGCTTCAAAAGTCTTCACAACTTCTACACTCGTGATTTCTACTGGTTCGACACCATCTTTCTGTCTCAACTTTACAATCTGATTGGAAACTACATTAGCTAAGCGAGTCTCTTTTCCATCAGGCCAACGAACAATGACAAGGTCAACAGTATCAATCTTGCCTAATCCTACATTAGGTCTTGGATCCATGGAAGACTCAAAGCCCCGGTTGGGCATTTGCTCAATATAAAAAGTCTGATCGCCCTCGGTGATCGTTATCGAAGTGCCCCAGGCAAATGAATTATGACCTATGCCTTCTAATTCAAATTTTAAGTAGCGGTTGGATGGCCTTTGTATATTAGTCTCGTTGCGAATGACAGAGGCGAGACCATTTACATTATTAATGATCAAATCCAAATCACCATCATTGTCTATATCTCCGTAAGCTGATCCATTTGAAAACCCAGGTTTACCTAAACCCCATTCACGCGCGCTATTTTTAAAACTAAGATTGCCTTCGTTATGAAAAGCAAAATTTGAAACTGGTGTAGAGGGAATTAACTCCACCAATTTCTTGTAATCCACATTCCTATCTGTGATAACGGATCGAACTACTTCTTCATTAGAAACATACTGAAGATAATCCTGATTGGTTAGATCCTGATAAATTCCATTGGCAACAAAAATATCTTTAAGACCATCGTTGTCCATATCAAACATGAGGGCGCCCCAACTCCAATCCGTTGCCTCCACGTTACTCAATCTTCCAATTTCACTGAATGTGCTATTGCCATTGTTCAACTGAAGCATGTTGCGGGTAAACTGATGAAAGTATCCATTGCCCAGGTTGTACTGATACCGATCCCAGTTTTCGAACGTTGTCACCGTCTTAATCCTGGCATTATCTGCCGGCAACATTTCTGTTACAAAAATATCAGGATAGCCATCGTTATTGATATCGGCAAGATCCGCACCCATCGAGGCACCGCTAATGGATTTCATCTGTTCCGTCAGTGATTCCTTAAACGTACCGTTTCCGTTATTGAGATATAGATAATCTCTCTCAAAGAAATCATTTGAAATGTAGATATCTGACCATCCATCCTTATTAATATCACCTACAGTTACACCCAAACCAAAACCAATTATGCTACCATAAATTCCAGCCTCTTCGCTTACATCCGTAAAATGTCCATTGTCGTTACGCAGAAGTTTATCACCTCCCAATGAGTCGCGTTTAGGACGTTCGTTTTTGCGCAGGTTAAAACTGCCGATTGCCTGATAGGAATTATTGAGAATATAAAGATCGAGATCATTATCTTTATCGTAATCTAAAAATGCTGCGTGTGTAGTAAATCCTCTATCAGCAACGCCATATTCCTTCGCCCTTTCAGAAAATGTTAAGTCACCATTATTAATGAACAGTTCATTCTCTTTGTTGTCGCCCTTTACATCGCCAGAATTGCATACATAAATATCCAGCCAACCATCACCATTTACATCAGCCATACTTACTCCGGTAGACCAGGCTTTTGTTCCGGAGACTCCAGCTTTTTCAGTAAGATCTTCGAATGTAAAGTTTCCTTTATTCAGATATAGTTTATTGGCACCCTGGTTGGCAGTAAAGTAAATATCAATAAGGCCATCATTGTTAATGTCACCGAGCGCCACGCCTCCACCATTATAAAAATTACGATAGGTGTAAATATTAAACTTTTGATCAAACGATAGATTATTTGCAAAATCAATTCCTGTCTGGACACTACTTAATTCTGTGAACAAAGTAGTTTCCTTAGTTTCCGATTTACAGGAAAATAAAAAAGCTGCCCACAGCACAATCCAAATTTTGCGCATCATTCTTACTAAATACTTAATTAGCTTTTGTTGACTGTTCTGCCGATAATTTTTTAAGCTCTTTCTCCACTTTTAAGTCAGTGAAAACGGCTTGAACAAATTGATCATCTTTAATGAATAAATTGATTCTCCTCTTTCCATCCATTTTATAATACACTTTCCCCATGGTGTAGTGGTCTAACTCTTTAAAGTCAGGTCCATACCATTTCTTGAAAACTTCTAACATATTCACAAGAAGTGTATCGGATTGATATTGCCGGTTCCAGGGGGCCCAGGCATCGTACGTAAAAGTGACAGGCATCTCAAATATTTTATCCTTATAAAAAGTGGGATAAAATCTCATGCTCACCGGACTATTATTACCATCCACCAATTTATATTCTACGTTCTGATTGGTAGGTCCATGCGTAAAAATCTTCTTCTTGTTATACTCCCAGCAATGGTCATAAAATGCTTTTGATTCCATTCCTAATGAAATCCCCAGGAATAAACTATCGTACTTTTTTTGGTTACTTTCATTACGACTTCCAGTGCACCCAATAATTGCTGCCCCCAAAGTAATTGCCAGAATGGCGCCACATACTACCTTTTTCATTTTAATAACTTAATATTTCTAATTGACTGTTATTCTTTCCCACCAGTACTAGTTTCTTCTTTTTATAGTTGATCTGTTTCATTGTTCTGACTTCACCTTTGACAGAAACCCCAGATTCCGTAGAGGACAAAGGTGCAAAGTTACCTGTTCCATCACCCGTGAGCAACAATCCATAGCTACCATCATAAATACCCGTTTCAGGCTTGGCGCGATACAAATTTCCCCCCATAAGTAAGTCAAGGTTTCCATCATTATTAAAGTCCTCTGCCAGAATAGAGTAAATCGGAGCAAATTGAGCTTGAACCGGTAATGTATTTTTTTCGAACGTATTTCCTTTATTGATAAATACGGTAGTTTCAAAAGAATAGGCATTCAAAACGATTGATTCCGTGAGCTGCTCCGGGGTAAAAATATCAGCCATTGTTTTTGAACGATAATCTGAAAAATGAAGGTACTTTTTCTTTAGTGATGGAATTTGAGCTACTAAATCATTTCGGAGAACCAAAGGATAAGAAATGCCATGGTCAAACCGCGAAATAATCTGCTCGATGGTTCCATTGTGATCAAAATCATTCAGATGCATGCTAACTGGCTCTTCGCGGGTTGCCCTAAATCTGGAATTCAGCCCATGATTCCCTACTGCTAAATCCATTTTTCCGTCTTTATTAAAATCTCCGATCTCTAAAGCATGATACCATCCATTCGTGTTTTCGAGACCGAACTCTTTGGTTCTGTCGATAAGCTTACCATCTTCCTGAATAAAAACCATAACGGGCATCCACTCTCCAACAATAACCAAATCAATATGATTATCCTGATTTAAATCTACCCAGCGGCTTTTCGTAATCATCCCTACTTTTTGCAATTGTGGCGCTATCGTATTTGTAGCATCTGAAAAAATACCTCTGCCATCATTAATCAGAATATATCCATTACCAGGCATTCCATAGTTAAAAGGGATAACCCGCACGCCAACAAAAAGATCAAGATCACCATCCTGATCAATATCTGCCGATGAAACTGTCGATGTGCTTTCGAAAGAAGTAGAAACCGGAAGAGGCTGCAACGATTTTTCAAAATGACCATTTCCTTTGTTCAGATATAAACGATCTAATAATGCAGATGAACTTGAAGAAAACTCAATGCCTCCACTGGTCACATACAGATCATTTTTCCCATCGCCATTCGCATCAAAAAAAATACAGTCTGTGTCTTCCGAGTCCTTATCTCGTTCAAACATTTCAGATGCTATATTTTTGAAACCCCTTTGAGTTTGAATAAACAGAGCTCCAGCCTGATCCTTTGCTCCTCCTATGTAAAAGTCATCTAATCCGTCCTGGTTGATGTCGCCAGTGCAAACGCAGGGCCCTTCATTTGAAATCATATTGAAAAGCAATCTATCCCGATCAAAATCCACAAACTCGTTTTCTCTGTGTTCAAACTGAAGACCAGGCAGTTTTACTGCCTTGATTAGAGGCGCTGATGTAACAACACCTTTGAGTAGTGGCTTGGCAACTGATGCATCTTTTTGAAAGACATCTATTAACTGATTCGTTGATGTGTTCTTTAACATTGTTAATCTTCCATCGGGCCATTCTACTCGTATGGAATCAATGGAATCGACAGGGCCAACTCCAAAATGTAAACGCGTATCCACCGTAGACATAAACCCACGCATGGGCGATACTTCCTGGTAAAAAAGTGTTCCGCTATCATATAGAAAAACTTTTGCTCCCAGGGCAAATAAATTTAAGTCATCACCATGCAATGAAAACGAAATCGTCTTGCTATTCGGATTGATTTGCTTTGATCTATTTTCATAAACAAAGGATGGCATGTTTACATTGTTCAACACCAGATCAAGATCTCCATCATTGTCTAAATCTCCATAGGCTGACCCATTGGTATGCGTTGGCAATTCCAGTCCCCAATCAGCAGCTTTATTTGTAAAAGTGAGATTACCATTATTTCGGAAAGCATAATTAGGTAGTTGATTTGATGGAATGGAATCTACCAAACGCTTGATCACTTTCTTTTCCTTGCGCAGGATTTCACGCACTGCATTGGCGTTTGCAATAAAGTTAACGTAGTCCTGGTTAATCAAATCTTTGTAAATCCCATTGCCGACAAAAATATCTTTCATTCCATCATTATCCATGTCAAAAATCAAAGCGCCCCAACTCCAATCCGTTGCCTCTGTTTTTGCTAATCTCGATATTTCAGAAAAGGTGCCATCACCGTTATTCAATTGAAAAGCATTTCGACTAAACTGCCGATAGTACCCTTCGTCAGAAGCTATCTTATACTTGTCCCAACTTTCAAACTGGGAGGTGGTCTTTAGTCGATCATCATGTTCAGGAAGCATTTCCGTTACATACAGTTCGGGCAGGCCGTCATTATTGATATCGGCCAGATCAGCACCCATTGATCCCAAACTTATCTCGCGAATCATATTCTCTAATGATTCGGTAAATGTGCCGTCTTGATTATTGATATAGAGATAATCTTTTTCAAAAAAATCATTGGATACAAACATATCAGGCCAGCCATCCTTATTGATATCGCCAATGGTGACACCTAATCCAAAGCCAATTTTGCTACTGTAAATGCCTGCGCTTTGGCTTACGTCCATATATTTTCCGTTTTCATTTCGCAGCAGGCGGTTTCCTCCTTCAGGATCAGGAATATTTCGTTGGTCCTTTCTCAAATCAAATCCTCCCACCGACCGTAAAGAATTATTCAGCAGGTAGCAGTCTAAGTCACCATCTTTATCATAGTCAAAAAATGCAGCATGAATGGATAGTCCTTCAAAGGCAAGGCCGTATTCAGAAGCGAGCTCTTTAAAAGTAAGGTCGCCCTGATTGATAAATAGTTCATTCTTTCTCCGTGTGCCACCGGGTGGTCCTGACTTACAAACATAGATATCCAGATAGCCATCTGCATTAACATCAACCACACTTACTCCGGTACTCCACACACCTTCTGTTTGAAGACCCGCAGAAACAGTGATATCCTCAAATTTAAAATTCCCTTTATTAAGATATAATTTATTGGAGACCATGTTACCAGCAAAAAAAATATCCTGCAAGCCATCGTTGTTAAAATCGCCAAGCCCAACCCCACCCCCATTGTAAAAACTTCGAAACGTGTACGGATTCAATTCCTCAGTATAGCTAAGTTTATTTATGAAAGCGATACCTGTTTTTGAGGCAGGGTGTAGTTGGAAAAGCTGATCAGCTTTTGGTTGCTGCGAATCTGACTTACAGGATGCCAAAATAATGACAACCAGCACGGCATAAATAATCATGTAAAATCCCCTTTTCACTTTCTCCTTTCGGTATTGCAGTTCTTGCTTAAAATTAAGAACCCTTACTCGGTTTTTAAAGGTATCGCTTCAAGTATAATCCAATTGGATTTGCTTCGGATCAAAAAAAAGGCAAGCATAAAAATGCTTGCCTTTAAGTTCATATTACTAGAATACTAGTACCCAGGATTCTGAGTCAACTTGCTGTTAGCATCAAGTTGCTGCTTAGGAATTGGGAACAGTGCATACTTAGTAGCACTCTCAGTCTTTGCAGGCTTAAAGCCCCATGCCTGAGCAAATTTACCAAAGCGAATCAAATCTTGTCTGCGAGTCATTTCAGCAAACATCTCGCGGCCACGCTCTGCCAACAAATTATCAGCAGTAAGTGAACCGAAAGGAGTCACCTTAGCTCTGGTGCGAATCTGATTAACAAGCGTTAAAGCCTCAGCAGAACCTGGAGTGTCTCTCCAAAGCGCTTCAGCTCTGATCATGAGAACGTCAGCATAACGGAAGACTACAAAGTCATTGCTCATGTTAGGAGTTCCTCCTAGTTCATAGGCATATTTACCGATACGGGCTCCACCCTGGCGCCATGCGTTGGGTCCTAATTCGTTCAACTTAGGAGTGAAATTCAAGGCTGTTCCATCTGGATCAGGCTGAGCTGAACCAGCTCCTTCGAAGGCAGGATCTATGGCTTTGTCACCACTAGGCTTATACTGAGGTCCAACAACAAAGTTAGAGAGGCGGGCATCTAATGTACCTACGTCATCGGGAATCTTATCATTATTTGCATCTTTTGCCAAACCTTTCCAAACAGGTCCTTGAGGGCCAGGATTGGTAACAGGATCAGAGTATGAATTGTAAAACTCTTCTACAACTGAATATCCATTCCAGGGTTGAGCAGTGAAGTTGTAAACCGTCTGACTTGCATAGTGCAACGTCATCATAGGCCAGTTGAATCCTTCGTTGAAAACCTTGTCGTATGGATAAACGAAGATGTTCTCATTTGATCCAGCATTGTTTGTAGCGAAGTTATCCTTATAGGTTGGCTCTAAATTGTACAAACCGCTAGCAATGATTGCCTGAGCATCTGCAGCAGCTTTTGTCCACTGTGTAGTACCAGTATAAACTCCAGCATTCAAATACAACTTAGCACGAACTGCTAATGCAGCCCATCTAGTCATCCTGCCATAGGTAGTGGCATCTTTTACAGTAGGAAGTACCGGAATAACAGCATTGAGTTCTGATTCAATGAAATTATAAAGTTCCTGGCGAGTAGCAGCACCTTTTGCCTGGGTATCAGTAAAATCTGTGGAGAGAGGGCCTCTGCCGAAACCGTCCATGATCCAATAATACCACAAGGCCCTGATAGCGCGAAGCTCAGCAATGAAAGCGTCAGCACCAGGATTTCCTTTTGCTTTCAGATCTTCAAACTGATAGATCAAACGGTTGGCCGTATTAACACCGCCATAAAGGAATCCCCACGTGTTATTGAAGAAACCGTTGTCTGGTGTAAAGGTGTGCAAGTGCAACTGTTGCAAAACACCTCCATCAAACCAGTCACCGCCTTTAGTGGTGATAACCAATTCATCAGAAACCAATTCGTTTGTTGACCAAAGATTAGAGTGATTTCCTAATCCACCAAAGCTGGAATAAGCAGCTCCCAAGCCGGCAATCAATTCCTGCTCAGTTTTGAAAAAGTTATCCGCAGTAACCTTATCATACAATACTTCATCAATATCGGTACACGAGAAGGTGAAAAAAACCGTTCCCAAACCAATCATCCCTATTTTTTTAAATATTCTTTTCATATTAATCGTTATTAAAATCCAAGATTCACACCAAATGTAAATGTTCTAGTCGTGAAGTACGTTGATCTTCTTTCAATACCAGGTGCCAAACCGTCATTGTTCTCCTGAACATCAACATAACGAACTTCAGGATCAACTCCCGTGTAATCTGTTATTGTAAATAAGTTCTGTCCGGCAACAAAAAGTCTTAGCGTCCTTACAGTAGCACCACTCTTTAAAGGCACATTATAACCAATTGACATGTTATTCAAACGTATAAAGTCAGCCTTCTCAACATGGATGCTGTTTACGTTGGCTTTTGTCACCTTCGGGTCATAATACTTTGTTTTAACGACATTCCAGTTATTGATGGTAGTTGTCTCGTTATTCTCATAGAAACCTCTATAACTGTTTAACAACTCATGACCAATAGCACCATTGAAGAAAATGTTCAAATCAAAATTCTTATAGGTAAAGCTGTTGTTAAATCCAAAGGTTGCTGATGGAAGTCCGTTGCCAATCACCGTACGGTCATCATCACTTGTAGCATCTACTTTTCCATCACCATTAATATCTATAAATTTATAAGTACCATCTGCGTTGACACCATCATACTGAGCTCCCCAAAGTTGACCCAATGGATCGCCTTCTTTCACTCTCACCGTCTGTACTGCGCTCTGTCCAGGTGCGCCCATCGATGCACGATAAAGAACTCCGGTTTCAGCGAAGTTATACACATCATTCTTTAAGCTAACTACCTTGGTGTTGTATGTTCCTATATTTCCACCTATTGTCCACGAAAAGTCAGGTTTGGTAATCGCTGCATAATTAAGTGCTAATTCAAATCCTGAATTTTTCAACTCACCAATATTTACTTCAGTTTGACCTACAAGGTTTGGAGGTTGTGGAACGTTTACAGGCAAAATCATGTCTGTCGTGGTTCTGTTATAGTAATCGAATGTACCTGTCAACTTGTTGTTGAACATAGCGAAATCAAAACCAAAGTCGATCTCTGCCTTTGTTTCCCATTTTAAATCAGGATTGGCATTACTTTGAGGTCCATAGCTAGGGCCAAAAGCATCATTGTAGAAGAAACTACCTGTTCTGGCGAATTTCTGAAGTGAGATGTACGATGAACCTGGCTGGTTACCCGTAACACCATAGCTCACTCTTAGTTTCAAGCTATTCACAGAAGGGATGTCGATCAAATTACTTAACGTAACACCGGCACTGGCAGCAGGAAATAGACCCCACTTGTTGTTTTCTCCAAAGCGAGATGATCCTTCTTGACGTGCACTTACTGAAAAGAAATAGTTACCTCCAAAATTGATGTTAGCTCTTCCAAAGAAAGCAACTAACTTATTTGAGTTTGCATAACTATATACATCTCCTAATCCTTTATCAAAGTCCAATGCGGTCCCCATGTTATTGTAAGTAAATGCATCGGTAACGAAATTACCACCTGACATTCCAAATCCTTCATTGTAAAAATCCTGGTAAGAGTATCCAGCTAATAATGCAAGATCAGCGCTACCAATATTCTTATCGTAATTAACTGTAGTTTCGAAAAGTTCGTTGATACGCTGATCTGTACTACGTGATGCGAAGCCTAACCCATTGCTACCACCAAATTTTGCTGTCTTTTTATTATACGAGCCATAAAAATCAGATTCACGCTGGGCAGAATAAAACATGGAGAAACTAAGACCTTTAACCAAATCACTAAAATCGTACATACCACGAATACTGGCTAGTTGACGGGTCTCTTTCTTATCGCGCTCATTTTGCTCTATAAGAGAAAGTGGATTGAAAAAGTCAAAAATATCGCGTTCAGCATAGCCTCCGAAATTACCTCCAGCGGTAGGACTTGTAGTCGTGTTATCATAGATTGGCATAGTAGGGTTAGCCAGGATACCGTAGTTAAATGATGCTGCATTACCCAGCTGAGCATCTTTTGTCGTTGAAGACATATTGAGGGTGAAGGTAGCTCTGTTTTTAAGAGCCTTCTGGGTAAGATTTATACGTCCGTTTAGCTGATCAAAACCAGATTTAAGACCAACGCCATTCTGCTGACGAATGTTAACAGATGCTCTGTAAGTAGTTGATTCATTACCACCAGACAGGGCCAGGTTATGAACCATAGCATTACCCTGACGGGTGATGACATCCAACCAATCCGTAGTTGCTCCAAGATCTTTTGCAAGTGGAACCTTACGGTATTCTTCGGCTGTCATTACATCGATGCTGTTATTTACATTTTCAATAGCAATAGATCCGTTATAACTTACTTGAACGCTTCCTTTTTTACCTGACTTAGTAGTAACAAGAATAACTCCGCTACCACCCCGGCTTCCGTAAATAGCTGCCGCGGATCCATCTTTTAATACATCGATGGATAAAATGTCATTAGGGTCAATGGTACTTAATGAACCACCAATAACACCATCGATAACTACTAAAGGCTCAGCATTGGCACCAATAGTACCCACACCTCTTAAACGGACGTTAAAATTTCCGTTAGGGTCACCGCCTGCACGGGTAATGTTCAATCCAGCTACTTTACCTTGTAGTAATTGTATTGGATCGTTCACTGTACCTTTGTTGAAACTCTCGGCTTTAACACTGGTTACCGCACTGGTAATTTCCTTTTTCTCCTGCGTTCCATATCCAATTACTACAACCTCACTGAGGGCGGTAACATCAGATTGCATTGAAACATTTAGAGTGCTTTGAGAGCCGACTGCTACTTCCTGTGCCGTGTAGCCAACAAAGGAGAAAACCAACGTTGCATTACTACCAACACTCATACGGAAATTTCCATCTGAATCAGACACGGTTCCGTTGCTAGTTCCTTTTTCAAGGATGTTAACACCGGGGATCCCAGTGCCGTCATCAGCTGACGTTACTTTACCTGACACGGTCTGCTGGGCGAAACTCACGAGAGTTCCAAACACCAGTAACACCGTCAGATACCTGCGAACAAACAGATACAATTTGGTCATAGATAATTGTTTTAGGGTTTTAATTGTTGTTTTAATAAGAGTACTTTCAAAATCTAATTTGTTAATTGCATAAACTATCAAATCAGAATTTGGCTTCAATTATACCCCGAAAAAACCACTTGACAAGCGCCATTTCTAAAATTATTCATCTAAATTTCGTGGAAACGGATTCGCAACCGTTTGCGTCTTTTGAAAATCTTTTAAATTTCTTCTAAAACAAATGAGATTCAATCAAATAACCATCAAGGATATCGCTCGCGAACTAGGCATTTCACCCTCTACTGTTTCGCGTGCTTTAAAGGATCATCCGGATATCAGTGTAAAGACCAAAAAAGCGGTGAATGAACTTGCAGAAAAGCTCAATTATCAACCCAATATTGTTGCCCTCAATCTCAGACAGAGAAAGACGAACACCATCGGAGTAATTATACCCGAAATTGTCCATTTCTTCTTTTCTACAGTGATTAGCGGTATTGAGGATGTTGCTTATACTGCCGGATATAATGTGATCCTGGCCCAATCCAACGAATCCTATCAAAGGGAAATGACTGATATGAAAGCTCTTTTCAATAGCCGCGTGGATGGCATGCTGCTTTCGGTATCGAGAGAAACGACCAATTTCGATCATATTGAATCCATTATTTCAAAAGGGGTGCCCATTGTTTTCTACGATCGCATGTACAATAGCCCTACTTCCAGCAAAGTGATTGTTGATGACTACACCGGAGCTAAAGAAGCGGTGAACCACCTGATCGAGCAAGACTGCAAAAGAATTGCGCATTTAAACGGAGCTCCAAACCTGATCATTAGCGTTGATCGCTTTCGTGGATACACAGACGCTCTGAAAGAAAATAAAATTAACATGATTGATAGCCTGGTGATTAATTGTCCTTCAGGAACTTTTGAAGAGGGTAAAAAGGCTACCAAAAAACTTTTGGAGATGCCTAATCCTCCGGATGCCATTTTTGCCAATAATGATCCTATGGCGATGGGTGCCATGATGGCCATTAAAGAAAAAGGCCTTAAAATACCTCAGGATGTGGCTATTGTTGGTTTTAGTAATTGGTTCTTTGGAGAATTAATGGAGCCATCCCTGACCACCGTAGATCAACCTGGTTTTGAAATGGGGCAAGAAGCTGCCCGATTGCTAATCCGTCAAATTGAAATGAAGGAAAAAGATCAGTTTGAAATACAACCAGAAACTAAAATTCTGAAGACTAGACTTATTATCAGAGACTCCTCACTGAAAAAGGGTAAGAAGAAATAGCGCAATCGTTTTCTGATTTTTTGAATTCAGATTGTTAGGTTTAATAAGCCTATTTAGGCTTACTTTAGCTATTTAACTTTTCAATAACCTAGTTAATGGCTTCAACCTTTCAATCCATAACCAGCAAGAGTCTGGGTAACCTCGTTTCTTATTCAAAACATGCTGGTGGAATTGATGGCCGTACTTCCTACGGGAATTTCAAAGTGAATGTATATTCCGATTCGATCATTCGAATCACAGCCACACGCGAAGATACCTTTGAGGACTTCTCCTATTCCGTCATTTTAAAACCCAAAGAGGTTCATTTCGAAATATCCGACCTGGATAACCTCATTAAATTAACTACAAAGGCATTTGTCTTATCGGTTTCTAAAAACCCTGTTCGATTTTCATTTCAGGATTTACATGGTCAGGTGATTAATGAAGATGACTCGTTCGGCACTTCGTGGATTGGCGATCAGGTGACAACATATAAAAGGCTACAACCCGAGGAGCGGTTTATTGGACTCGGTGAAAAAACTGGCCCCCTTGATCGCAAAGGGGCAGCCTATGAAAACTGGAACTCCGATGCTTATGCATACAATACGGGAACCGATCCACTGTATTCTTCTATGCCATTTTATATTGGTGTGCGACAGCCATTCACGTATGGAATATTTCTAGACAACACGCACAAGTCATTTTTCAACTTCGGTGCTTCAAACAATCGCTTTGCAAGTTTTTCTGCAGATGCCGGGGAAATGAATTACTATTTTATGCTGGGTGATTCCGTTGGTGACGTAATCAAGCACTATACAGAATTAACAGGCCGGATGGAATTACCTCCGCTGTGGAGTATTGGTTATCAGCAATGTCGTTATAGTTATTATCCCGATAAGGAAGTATTTGCTATAGCCCAAACCTTCCGGGAAAAGGATATACCTGCTGATGCCATTGTCCTGGATATTCACTACATGGATAAGTACAAAATTTTTACGTGGGACAAAAAACATTTTTCAGATCCGAAAGGGCTATTGTCTGCCATTAAGAAACAAGGATTTCATGTCGTGATCATGTGTGATCCGGGAATAAAGGTGGAACCAGGCTATGAAGCCTATGATGATGGTCTAAAGAAAGACGTTTTCATTAAATATCCAGACGGAGAAAACTATCAAGGCCAGGTATGGCCAGGCTGGTGTCACTTCCCTGACTTTACCAAACCAGCAGCAAGGGAATGGTGGGCATCAAAATTCAAAGATTATGTAGAGCTGGGTGTAGAAGGATTTTGGAATGACATGAATGAAATCGCCACGTGGGGAAATGCCTTACCCGAAAATCTTGAATTTGATTTTGAAGGCCACAAAGCAACGATGCGTAGAGGCCGTAATGTATTTGGATTTCAGATGGCCCGAAGCACCTATGAAGGCACAAAAAAATTGCTGAATGGCAAGAGACCTTTTACCCTGACACGCTCAAGTTTCTCTGGCATACAACGCTACTCGGCAGTATGGACTGGTGATAATGTTGCCTATGATGAACACATGCTGCTGGGTGTGCGCATGGTTAACAGCATGGGCCTTACCGGAGTTGCCTTTGCCGGCTATGATGCCGGTGGATTTGTTGGCGAAGCAAACACCAAACTTTTTGCGCGTTGGATTTCCATTGCCTCCTTCTCTCCCTTCTTTCGAGCGCACAGCATGATTAATACCCGCGACAGCGAACCCTGGTCATACGGTGAAGAAGTAGAAAGCATCTGCAGAAACTATATCAAATTCCGTTATCAATTATTGCCCTACATCTATTCATTGTTTTATGATGCATCACAAACAGGAATGCCCGTGCAACGATCACTCGCCATTGATTACTCGCACGATGCACGGGTGTATAATGGCTTGTATCACAATCAATATCTATTTGGTCCAGGCATTTTAGTAGCTCCTGTTGAAAGTAACAAAGAATTCTTAAAAGTATTTTTGCCTGGTGGCGAATGGTTTGATCTATACTCCGGAAAAGTGTTCGAGGGTAATCAGGAAATCATTTTAGAGTCACCCATTCACAAATTACCTGTGTTTATAAAAGCTGGAAGTGTGTTGCCTATGCAGCAGGCTACCTCACATACAGGAATCAAACAAGAAGAATGGATTCTTCATATCTATTGCGGAAAAGAATCAAGTGATTTTCTTTATTACACCGATGATGGTCAAACCTTCGAGTATCAAAATGGTAAATCGCTGAAGCGCTTAATCCAATACCATCCTCATGAGAACAAGGTTGTAATCTCTGCCGGAGAAGGAGATTACCAAACCGATTTTAAAACAATAAGAGTTGTATTGCATGGTGCCTATGCGGATGAAGTTTCATTCAATGGTGCCAAACAAAAATTAACGCATCAGGTTCACTCGTTCTTCTCTCCTCTTGAAAAATATGATCCGATCAATGAGCCGGACTCCATGGGAGAAGAAAATGTAAAAGTAGCAACAAGAACTTATTCACAATCGCAAATAGAAATAACCTGGTGATGCTGGAAATTCAACGAAGATTCTCGAATAGTTTTTACGCAATCTTAAGTTTGCCGGCTACCGCCATGGGCTTTGCGTTGTGTGTACAGATCTCAGCCCTCAGCTGGATCTTATCCTCTCAATACAAATTAGATATCCATGAAGTTGGAATAGTTTGGGCTGCCGGACCCATTGCCGGAATCATCGGGCAAGTATTAGTGGGAATCATCAGTGATAAAGTCTGGTTTTGGGGAGGACGAAGAAGACCTTTTATTTTAATCGGTGGAACTATAGCCGCTATTAGTTTATTGGCCCTTACTAACCTGGGTGGCATTAGTAATTTTTCAGGAATCAGTCTCTTAGCCGTTGCTATCATTGTTGCCCTCACCTTGGACTTATCGATCAATATCAGTTTCAACCCGACACGCTCTATCATTGCTGATATAACACCGCAGGGTGAAAAAAGAACGAAGGGTTATACCTGGATGCAAACTGTTTCCGGAATGTTTGGAGTTTTGGCGTATGCTATTGGTGCTTACTTTGGAAACTATGCATTAATTTATTTTGGCATTGCCTTGGTATTTTTCTTTTCGATCATTCCCGCATTCTTCATTGAAGAACCAAAAGAACTGATAGCAACCTCAGAAAATACTAATAAGACAAGCCAAGGTTCTCAACTCAACCAGCTCTATAAGATTTATCTGGCTCATGGGTTTTGCTGGCTGGGTGTGCAGACCATGTTTGTATATATGTTTTTTTATGTGAAAGAAAGTATGGGTGTGGTTTCTGACAATGAAGCAGGACAAGTAGTGTCTTTATCTTTTCTTGTTTTGAATACCATTGGATTTATTTTACCAGCTACTGTACTTGAGCCATTGGCAAAAAAAATAGGCCGGGTGAAAGTTCATGTAATGGCAGTGGGTTGTATGGCGCTTGGCTATTTGCTGATCACACTTTTTGGTACAAGCATCATGATCGTTTATATTTTCATGGGCATAGCGGGCATTGGCTGGGCTGCTACCGTAAGTTTACCCTTTGCCATTATGACTGAAAAAGTAGACAAAGCAAAAATGGGATTATTCATGGGGATATTTAATCTGTCGGTGGTTATTCCTCAATTGATCGTAAGTCTAGGGTTTGGTACTTTTATTCAGGAGGCAACAAACAAAAATATTATCTTTATCATCTGCACCGTGTGTCTTGCTATCTCAACTGTGCTATGGAGTTTTGTGAAAGAAGATAAGGCTGCCAACGACACACAAAACAAAATACAAACCAGTTCATCTCACTAACTACCTATGAGCCAACATCAGACATTCAAACCTCAACTCAGTTTCTGGCAAATCTGGAATATGAGCTTTGGTTTTCTTGGAATTCAATTTGGATTTGCTTTGCAAAACGCAAACACGAGTAGAATATTTGAAACCCTCGGAGCCGATACTGCTAACCTTGCAATGTATTGGTTGGCCGCTCCAATCACTGGATTAATTGTACAACCTTTGATCGGTTATTATAGTGACCGCACGTGGCATTCAACATGGGGACGCAGAAGACCCTTCTTCGCCATTGGCGCATTGCTCGCTTCGATTACACTTTGCCTCATGCCTAACTCTCCCGTTCTTTGGATGGCTGTTGGCGTATTATGGATGATGGACGCTTCCATTAACATCAGCATGGAGCCATTCAGAGCATTTGTTGGAGATATGCTTCCTCCTTCACAGCGCACAACAGGATTCGCCATGCAAAGTTTTTTCATTGGCATTGGTGCCATTGTAGCATCCTTTCTTCCGTACATTTTTACAAATTGGTTTGACATCTCCAATGCATCCACAGTGAAAGGCGAGATACCGGATTCCGTCAGATACAGTTATTACATTGGTTCACTCATGCTGCTTGTCACCGTGATGTGGACAGTATTCTCAACAAAAGAATATCCTCCAACCGAAGTAGGAGAAGAAAAGTTAAGAAATCGTGAACACCGTA
>JANOUH010000037.1:0-12613 GCA_031416795.1 Cytophagales bacterium
TATTGCGTTCTGTGGATTTTATTTATCGCGATGCCGGTGTTAATAGGCCGTTGCGCCCTGTTGATGATGAGATTAGTGTAACGGGTGGAAGAATTCTCTATCGCAATCAAATCAATAAATTGGCCAATGCCATCAAGGAAATAATTCAGGGTATTAAACTGAAGGAAAGAGGAGAGTCTGTTGTTGTTTCTCATCAGAATATTACAACTCGTCAGATTATTCCAACCATATTTTCAACCTCATTGCCATCGGCCATTAAAGTACAGGTCATAGATCGGCAAAGACCTAATGTGTATCTGGCCTGGACTTCCAACGATTTGAAGGAGCAACGGGAAGAGATGGCTATTGTATTGCAGAAGGCGGGGTTCAATGTGTTTCCTTCTACTGACTGCCCGGCTGATGATGACACCTTTAAGGCTCGGGTGGCAGAAGAGATGGCCCGCTGCGCATGCTCACTCCACATGTTGAGTGGCGAATATGGCAGGCGCTTTGAATCCAATGATGAGATATCGTTTCCTCAACATCAGTTTATGGAAGCGAAGCAAAAGATTGACACACCCAATGAAGACTTTCATACTTTTATCTGGTTGTACCCGGATTCAGGTCAAACCCCGAAACCGGCTCAACAGAATTTTATCAAATACATCCGCAATAATATCACGCGCAACATGATGTTCTCAAACAGCCAGGGGCCCATGCAACTGGTAGACGATATACGCGTGGTGATGATGAAGAATGATGTTACGGTTTACGACTCTAAAGACACTGACATATTTTTTATATTCAACCAACAGGATGAGGTAGATGCTAAAATTATTACGGATAAGCTTAGCCTTGAATATCCGGTGGAGATCATGAACATCATGCCCGATAGCGAGGATCAATATCGTGATATTTCATCACAGCAAATTCCTAAGAGTAAATTAGCAGTAGTTTATTTCAAATATGCTGCCGACTGGGCCTTACCCTTCATAAAACAGATCTGGAAACAGGTGGGCGGAGCTTCATCACCCACACCTTTATTTTTGGTGGGTGAGGATGACCCTCGAACAAACCTGGCCCGAAATTTCAAAGCGCCTAAAGTAGTGTCTACCATTATGCCGAAAGAAAATATCCCGGCCGAGGTTAAAAGAGTTTACACTTCTGTCATTGAATTAAAATAGAGGTAAGATTAAATTATTTTAATCACATTAATAGCAGGATGAAATTTGAATTTAGAATGATGATTAACGAATGTAGAATGATGAAGTGGGAGGAGCCAACTTCCTAAATCATAATTCATTATTCGACATTCATTATTTAATTGTAGCATCAGGTATGTAATTATTGTTTGGATTTAAAAGTTGAATTTAGAATGATGATTAACGAATGTAGAATGATGAAGTGGGAGGAGCCAACTTCTTAGATCATTATTCGACATTCATTATTTAATTGTAGCATCAGAAATGTACTTATTGTTTGCAGATAAAATTTGAATATAGAATGATGAAGTCGGGAGGAACCAACTTCTTAGATCACAATTCATTATTTGATATTCGATATTCAATTTAGAATCTATGTTTGAAGAATATCAGATTTGTCCTTATACCGGCCTGCGTTCCTTCACGGAAGAGGAGTCATTATATTTTAAGGGCCGCGAAGAGCATATTGAGCAGGCCACCGAGCAACTGCAGAAAAATAAATTTTTGATGCTTACCGGGGCATCGGGGGATGGTAAATCATCGTTGGTGTATGCCGGTATCGTTCCTAACGCAAGAGCAGGATTCTTAAAATCGAAGTATTCACAATGGAGTGTGGCCGACTTTCGCCCAGAACGAGCGCCATTTAAGAATTTATGTCGTGTGCTGGCTAAACAACTCGACATTGCCAATGCAGGTATTGTTGAATCTGAATTGCAACACGGATTTTCAGCCCTCGTTGATTTATATAAGAATTCAAAATGCTTTATTGATGTAGATTCTGTTGAATGGCAACAGGCAGATGATGCACAAAAAGCGACACTTAAACGTAGCGCATCGAATCTGATCATCATTGTTGATCAGTTTGAGGAATTTTTCACGAATCCTGAAAATTATCAACAGGGTGTTCCATCTCGCAATTCTAATCTCGTGCTTAATGTTCTGCTTGAGACAGCGAGAATTGCGTTAGAAGAGAACCTACCGATCTATATTGTATTCACCATGCGCTCTGATTATATCGGACAATGTGCAGCCTTTCGCTCATTGCCAGAATATATAGGATTCTCGCAATTTTTTGTTCCCCGTCTTAATCGTTCTCAATTGCAGCAGGTAATAGAAGAGCCTGCTGTATTAAGTGGAAATAGAATTTCAAGACGATTAACCGAGCGATTGATTCATGATATTTCAGAAGGCGTTGATCAATTACCGATTTTGCAACATGCGTTGAATCAGATATATCATGCTGCCAGTCAGGGTAAGGAGGAGATGGATCTGATTCATTATGCAATGGTGGGGGGCATGCCTCTGAATGAATTGCCTGAAGATCAGGTTAGTAAATTTGGCCAGTGGTTTAATACATTGTCTGATAAAATAAAGCAATTTTATCAGGAGCCTAATCTTCAGAACGTACTTGATACCCATGCGAATAAATTATTCGAGTCTGCCGCAGAGTATTACAGAAGTAAAACAAATAAAGTAGTATCGGATGAAGTGGCGAAGGCAATTATAAAAACGACCTTCATATGCCTTACTAAAATAGATCAGAGTCGTGCCGTCCGCAACAGGATGACGTTGCGGGAGATCACTGATATAATGGGACGACCGGAACTCACGGCCGGTGATGTGGGTGCTGTACTAGAAATTTTTCGGGAGCCCGGTAATACTTTTATTCGGCCGTTTATTACAGATAGCTCTGAAACAACTATACTCAATGATGATGATGTCCTTGATATCACCCATGAGAGTTTGATACGCAATTGGGAATATCTCGAACAATGGGCCCAGGAAGAATTCAATAACTATACGATTTCGCTTGACTTCGAACAACAACTAAATCGTTGGGTGCAAAGTGACAAATCAAATGGGTTCTTATTATCTATCGGACCACTTACCTATTTTGAAAATTGGTTCAACGTTACAACTCCAAACGCATATTGGATAGCTCGTTATTTACCTGAAGATATTGATCAGGAAAAGAAATTATCCAAATCAAAGCAGGTGTTGGCAAATGCGAAAGAGTTCTTGAAACGTAGCGCCCGTAAGCACATTGTCACCCGCACATTTATTCAATACGGTAGCAGGAAAGTTGCAACGGTTGCAGGCATCCTCGTAATTATTGCGCTTAGTTCATTTGCGTTCCGCGATTACCTGCATAAGCAGAATTCCTACGTTTTGAGTTCTATTAAAGAGGAGTCACTTCAGCTAACTAATAATGAAAAGACAGCGTTCAATGAAAAGGTGATCTTGCTATGTGAACAGCTTCGGTTTGGTCAAGTCACACTCGCTGAGATTATCAATAGTATTGAAGACCCTATTGAAAGAATCAATGTAGCTGGTGGAATACCAATGGCACTGGTTTTTCAAGGCCGCGATGAACCGCGTGATATTATATTGCAAAGTCTTTTGATGACGGATAGTTTATTAGAAGCCTATCCAAAGAATGAGTTGGATAAAAATAAGGTATCCGGGTTTTTGAAGAAGAATAATGATTTTGGTGTTACGCTGGATGTTGCCCTCTTTTATAACCATGACCCCAGGATCAAAGAATTGAGGCAAAAGAATGGGAGGCGTGGTGCTCAATGGGTACTTCATATCGTTGATAAGGAACCTTCCGGATTCAACGACATGAGGAATCTCGCAGTGACGTTGGATAATAGTCTTAATCGTGCTGCATTTTCAGAAGCTGAGCTTGACAACTTGATTCAGTCCTTGTCAACTTTTAATGGAAACAAAAAGAGTGAGTGGCATCAGGCGCTTTTTAAATCGGATAATCTGCTGACTAAAGGAAATTATGGTTATGGATTTAAGTTCAATGGCTTATATCAGGAATTGGCCTATCTCTATGCGGCAACAGGAAATTCAGATATGGCGCTGCGTTGTATTGATTCGCTATTGCATCACAACAGTAATTATTTTTCAAAAGATTATAACTCAATGCTGGATAATGCTTCAAATATTGCGTCAGTATTTTATCTAAATGGAAAGGAAAGCGAGGTGGATCAATTTGTAAAGGGATATTGTGCCAGAAAGAAAGTTTCTGAAGATGAATTCTATAATGCCCTGATGGCTCGTTTTGTAAATTCCAATTTTATTTTTTTATCACTGCATCTTCATCCCTTTATGAATACAACGGCAAATCTGGGCATGCGATTTACTGACATTGACCAGATTTCCTTTTTTTGTTCGAAGTATAGGGGAATTGTTCAGGCAACAGCGATGAACCCTGACTTGTCTAATTACCTGATGGCTGTATCTTATAAGAATGAAGCATCCCTTAAGGCAGTCTTTTCCAGGGGGTTTAGTGAAAAGCTAAACACTGATTTAGTATGGCCCTTATTTGATAAGGCATTTGAGCATTATAAAAAAGTTAAACCAGAATTTCTTGAAAGTCAGATAGAAATGACACTTCAGACGGACGTAGTTAAGCTATCAAGAAGGGCATTTTTTAGTTACCCGGATTTCTTCTCTGTACATCACGCTACTGAGACCAGGAATAATTCATTACATTATAATTCAGACGCCTTTTTAAAATATAGTCTTGAAAAAGGAGAGTTCAATTCATTATATGCCCATGAAGATGATTTGAAGAATATAAGTTTCTGGCTAATTGATTATGATCAGGCTATCAGCAATCCTCAAGCTCATTTCTCAAGGCAGATAGACTACGCTGCGATGGTTCAACTTGAAAATGAACTTAAAAAAAATCAGTTGAGCAAAAATCTCGATTTAAATCTTTTGTATTTTCATTTGGGCAAAAAAGCATACGATTTTAATGAAGGTGATAAGGCCCTTCACTATTATAGTCAGATAAAAAAGGAGAATTTACTCGCTGCGTTAAGGACAGATGATCGAGTAATTCGGTTGATCGCTTACGCCATCATAGATCTGATTAGACTGGATCATTTTGAGGATGCATATGACTTTATACGAAGTTTTAAAAATAATATCAATAGATCCAATCTCTACGCATTCGCATCAGCCCAACTATCCAGAGAAAAAGAAAACAGCGAAATTATTCCAAGGTTACTTGATTCCGCTCGCGTGGAAATGAATAGAACAAAGGATTTGACGACAGGACAGCCTAATCGTGTGCAGTTAGCTTTTGCACTTGCCATGTACGATCCTTCTAAAAATCAGGCAGAAGCATACCAGGTAATAAAAAATGTGGGAGGTAAGTCAAATGCCATTATGATGATAGCCGGAGCTCATGCTTTTCACGATAATTTATTTGAAGGGCTTCGGAATATTCCGGACAACATTTCATACACTGATCGTGCTCGCTTCTTGTGGAGACTTATTTATTCCTTGCAAGATGGTATGGACAATACGGATAAGAGTTGGGATCAATTCACTGATGGCCAACGTTGGTGGATCACCCAATGGATACCTTATGTAGACGACAATGGATAATCTTACAATGATATGTCCTTACACGGGTCTTCGATCCTTTTCTGAAGAGGAGAGTCTTTATTTTAAAGGTCGTGATCTTCAGATTGATCAGATCACCGCGTTATTGGAACAGAATAAATTCCTGATGGTGACAGGTGCATCCGGTGAGGGAAAGTCATCTCTCATTTATGCCGGGCTCATACCCAATGCCCGTTCAGGCTTCTTTAAAGCGAAATATACCAATTGGGTGGTGGCTGATTTCAGACCTGAACGAAATCCGGTGAAGAATATGGCCAGGTCAATAGCCGAGAAATTTGACATGCAACCTCAAACAGTTGAGACGGAGTTACGGAGAGGCTTTTCTTCACTGGTTGACCTGTATTGCAATTCTGAGTTCTACATTAATGAAGAGGATGATGCCTGGAAATCGTTAGAAGAGTCGGTTAAGAAAGAGAAAAGGAGAGGAGCTGCCAATCTGATCATTTTGATCGACCAATTCGAAGAGTTTTTTACAAATCCGGAGAATTTTTATAATGAAGCTCCCTCTCAGGATTCGCAGATAGTTGTTAACCTGATGCTCGAAACTGCACGAATTGCGATAAAGAACAGGTTGCCCGTATACGTGGTATGCACGATGCGATCAGATTATATCGGACAGTGTTCTGCTTTCAGGGGATTACCGGAATACATCGGGTTCTCTCAATTTTTTGTTCCACGTCTGAAGCGTAAGGACCTGAAGCAGGTGGTGGAAGAGCCAGCGATCCTCAGTGGTAATCGGATATCACAACGTTTAATTGAACGACTCGTTTTTGATCTCTCTGAAGGCGTAGATCAGTTACCTATTCTTCAGCATGTGCTTAGTCAGATTTGGCTGGCTGCCGATCATGGTAGGGAAGAAATGGACCTTATTCACTATGCCCGTGTGGGAGGCATGCCTTTAGATGAACTTCCCGATGAGGATCAATTGAGATTCCGCGAATGGCTTAATCAATTACCGGAATACCAGCAAAATTACTATAAGAGCACAGGGCTAAATAAGGTCATTGAAATTCATGCCAGTACTTTATATGAAAATGCCTGGATCTATTACAATGAAAAGCATCCTGATAACACTATTTCACAGCAAGATGCCAAACGCATAATAGCACTTGCATTCTGCTGTTTGACAAAGATTGATAATAGCCGGGCTGTCCGCAACCGGATGACGCTCGGAGAGATTACAGAGATAATAAATTCTGCAACATTTACCACAGAAATAGTTGGTGAGGTACTCAGCATCTATAGGGAAGAAGGAAATTCATTTATTCGTCCATTCAAGACTGAAGACGAGGCTACGCATTCTCTTTCTGACAATACAGTTCTTGATATTACTCATGAAAGCCTCATTCGTAATTGGAATAAATTAAATGAGTGGGCGAACAAGGAATTTGAATTTTATACCACTTACCTGGATTTCAAAAAACAACTTGATCGGTGGAAGAATAATCGCAAAAGCAGTGATTATCTTCTTCCCATCGGTCCACTATCATTTTTTGAAAATTGGTATGATCAATGCAAGCCGAATGTAGGATGGATAAAACGTTATTCTGAAATTCACGAAGATGAAGTTAAAGCCAGCGCTGCTGCACAGGAGGTATTAACGGACATTCGGGATTTCTTGAAGCGAAGTGCGCGGAGGGTAATGGTTACACGTGCTTTAATGAGGTATGGCCCTCAAAAGATAGCGTCAATCCTTGCTGTTGTAGTCATGTTCCTGATGAGTGGTTTTTATTGGTTTGATGCTGAACAAAAAACAAACAGCAAAGTCATTCAAACTGTAAGAGAAAAGGCAAGTTCCTTATTAAATAGTAAAGAGGTTGCAACTGATGAAAAAGCAGAGAGTCTCCTTTTAGAGGAGCGTTATGAAACGGGCACTTTGATTCCCAAACTTACAAGACTTGATACGAATAGCCGACTAGCAGTGGCCATCAAAGCTTATCGTCAGATATTAATAATGGACAAGAAGTCTTCGCTTCCGGTGAAACAAGAATTAATCAATTTTATTCAGTCCGATTTCACAAATGATAGTAAAGAAAGTGATTATGAACTTTTCTTAATTCACTTAAATGAATTTGTCATCTTACTATCCTACGATAATTATTATAATCCAAATGCTGATACGAGGAAACTCCTGACAGAATTTACTGATATGGGCTATCATCACATTGTCACATTGTTGAGCAATAAGAATAGTGTAAGGCCAACCTTTCCGATTGAAGTTAATGTTGCCCTTCAATGGTGGTTAACCTTTGGCTCCGCTACGCCAGATAGGATATCCACATTGGTAGAGTTGATTTCTCCCCGGCACGGAGAGTCATCGGATAGGTATTTTAATACTTTCTATTCAAAGGGGAGTGAGGAACCAAATGGACGGACCCCGAATATTAATAATGGAGGTTACCACATGCTCGCTTCGTTATATGCTGCCCTTGGAGATGCTGAGGCAGTACTTTGGTGCTTTGATCAAATTATTAAGAATGGACAGAAGGAGTATTTTGGAACAGGTAGGCAGCTTAATAACTACAATAATATTGTAGGCTATTTTTACCAATTTGGTCATCAAAAGAAAATTACTCCAATTATAGAATGGTTAGATAAGAATGATCACCAGGCCGATAGGCCCGTGTCCGTATATCGAAATGTGCTGATACGCTCGGGTAACCTAAGTCGGTATTTTCCTAATAACATAGAGAAGAATTATCTGAGAACCTACCGTGGCTATTTCTTCCCCAACCTTTGCTTTATGGAAGAAAATGTGTTCAATAAAGTAGTAGATGATTATATAAGGGAAATTGAAAAGTTACCCCAACCCGCGGAGCGTAATTATCTATTGGCCATGCATTTTAAGAGGTTGGCTATGCATCGAAGTAAATATTATTTTGACCGGGATTTACCGCCTGATACAATCCAACTAAATAGCTGGCTTGAAAAAGCTGTTCAGTACTTCCGATTAACGGATAAGCAATATCTAAACGAAAACACAGAAATAACCATTCCTTACTATTCGGATGGAGTGAGAACACGAAATCTAAAGAGAAGGCAATTATTAATCTATCCGGATTATATGGACGGATGGTTTAGTGGAGTATTTCATACGGATCTGTATTTTAACTACCTTGTTAAGAACAATTTATTAGATGAATTTTATAGTGACAAAGATGATCTTGAACTAATCACCTTTTGGATAGTGAAGGCCCATGAAGTCAAACCTCCTTCATTTTTTCCACCTCCTTTTTTTGATAATTTCTATCCTCTCGGTGATAGGGTATTTGTAAAAAGTATTGAGTTTATACAGAATCATCCGGAGAGATCAAGTATAGATTTGAATTATCTCAATGTTATTATGGCTAACCGACAATTTGTCAAAGGGGACACCACAAATGGTCTGAGGTATGCAAAGCAAATTAATCAGGATGGCATCATGCGTTCTGCCAATAGTTATGAATATGTAGAGAAGACATTTTTTCTTAATAATATAAAAGAATTGGCAGGACACCTAACTGTGGCAGATAATCATTCCATGGCTGTGCAAATGGCTGAGCGATTTCAAGCCCCTCATGAAAAATTATTAAGCTATGTATACATGGCAGAGGTTAGTTTTGAAAAACAAGACCCCAGGTTTTTCATTTACCTTGATTCGTCTTTTTCAAAGATGAATATGGTTGACTTTGGTGCCATACCATTTCAATGGGATGCCCGGTTTAATTTAATGGCTTTGCTTGAAAAAATTGGTGGAGAGAAGATGAACACACTAGCCTTTGAAATATTTAAGGATATACCTGAAGGCCCCAAGTTTTTTGGCATTCTGCGTATGGCCGATGGTATGGCAGCGGAAGGAAATTATTATCGGTCTATGACGATGATTCCTTCAACTCTTACCGAAGGGCAAGATTTATTGAGCTGTGATGTCATATTATGGGAGGCTTGTAAAAAAAGAGAAAGGGAGGCAGGAATTACAGATTGGAAATCTATGGATTACAATATTAGCGGTGCTTGGAATTACCCAATTTACTTTAGACCATTTTAATGAATGAATAATTACAATCCTTTATACTATCTGCTAATTGTTCTATTGATCATGGGAGGATTTGCTTCTATGGCACAAAACGATTACGGTGTAAAAATTATTGGCCTTGCAGCATCGGCTTTTGGTTTGTTGTTTATCATTCAATTCATACAACACCTCCTGAAAAAAAGTAACCTGTTAGCCCTCTTAGAGTTGGGTAGTCTTTTTATGCTATCCACCATTCTTGCAATGCGTGTTTATTATTTCAGATTTGAATTTGTCGAAATAGTATTTGGGGTGGCCGGATTATTATTAATTTTTACCTATATCATTAAACTTCTTGAATCCTGGAAATCGATAATTAATCATACCAAGATTCTGGCTACCCTTCTGGTTCTATTTTACAGCAGCATTATTTTATATGTTGTTTCAATGGTGACAGTTCCATTTATGCCTCAAATGGCAGAACCCACGGGAGGGACAGCATTTGCATTATTGCTGGCTTTTGTCTTTTTAAGTATTTTGAAGAGAGCCATCATGTTGGAGGGAGACAAAGTAACCGGGTTGAGTTATGTTCTAAAATTTAAAGACAGATCGATTGTACTGTTGACACTCTTTGTCTTATTTACAGCTTATATGGGTCTGACAAAAGTGAATGTTATTCCTGGAATGTATTCCGATGAATATCCTCAAGCCTATTTTGAATTGGTAAAGGAGGCGGAAACAGGTAGGGAAAAGCCTGTTAATGGAAAGTATAAACATGAGGAGTTTAAAGAAATGTACGACCAGTTTGTTAACCGTAACAAGTGAAAGTGATTTTGGCTGAAAGATTGCGTACGAATTTAAGTCACCTTAGCCACCTAACAAAAAAGGCCACCATCTCTGGCAGCCTTTCTTTTCCTGGTTGGAAATTCTATTAATTTTTCTTCAACTGATCAAACTTGCTTCCTGTTGCTTTTTTAGGAAACACGTTGTCACCAACGTTTACATCATCCGTTTCAAGCTTTGGATCAATCACCATGTTGGTCACTTCAAGCCTATTTTCTTTCTGTGTTAAGATCGCGGGCTTTAACACGGATTACCTTTCCATCTTTTGAAATAACGAGCTCACCATCTTCTTTTATAGTATTTTCAATGAGCCGATGAATGGCAAGCTTTACGCCTTCTGTAATTTTATCTAAAAGTTGATCGGTTTCAGCTTTACTCATAAGGGTTCTTGATTTTAGCCCAAATATCGTCATTATAAACACGACTTACCATATTGGCATCACCTTTGGCCACTGCCAGAGGCTCTGAGCCTGAGTTGTCGTAAACTATCCATGAATGACATTGGATGATGTATAACTTGAAAAAATTTTCAAGCCCCCGTAAATACCGTCTTTCAATGATTTGCGGAGGAATGGAATGACCTCCTTTTTTTACTCTTTCAAGTACTCTTCCTTTTGCCAATTCAACAGACTCTAGCCAAAAGAAAATCAGTAAAACCGTATATCCATATTCTTTAGCGTGCTTAATGAAAGGAACATAGCTCCTCGTTGAAAGCGTTGTTTCAAAGGCAAAATCACTTTTACTTTTTGACAATTCTTTTATTCGCCCAAGCATAATCCTACCCGCCTGAAATGAAACTGTTTCAGGTTGAAAGGGAGATAATCCTCTGGCAATTTCATCGGCATTCACAAACTCTTTGCATTGGAGTATTTCTGGAAGTACCGTAAATGATGCCGTTGTTTTTCCGGCACCATTACAACCACCTATTATATAAAGATTGGGCATAATGCAAATTACTAATTGAATAACTTTGATTCCAGCCAGATCCTGAAATTGAAAAAAATAGTTGCTCTCAGATATTGGATATCGTAAGTGATGTCGTGACAAAATACCTTCCAGGCAATCTTTCAGTTATAATGCGTCTCACTCAAAGTGGTCTGACGCCTACCTATTAGTTCTTCTTCAACCGATCAAACTTGCTTCCTGTTGCCTTCTTCGGAAACACATTATCACCTTGATTCACATCAGCAGTTTCTTGTTTAGGATCAATCACCATGTTGGTCACTTCTTTATCCTTCACAAAAACTTTCTTCACTTCTTTCTCATTCAAGCGCCAGATTTCAGCAGGAAGTTTTTCAAGTTCCTTCGTTCCGTCTTTATAAGTCCATTCGATAATAACAGGCATCACCAGTCCTCCGGAATTTTTGAAAGTAACTTCATAAATGTTTTTACCTTCCAGTTTGTCCCTGATTTCATTGTCGTTGACACGCGCACGAAAATCCCTATAGGCGTCTTCGGGAGTGTTCGTTACCGTAAACTCCTGTGGCCCTTGACTGAAGTCGGTTGCTTTTTCAGAATTCTTTTTAGCAAGGTCTCCTTTTTGTGCCGTTACATTTTTCTTTTCAGGATCGGCTACTTGTTTTTTTACCTGATACCACTTCACATCATCCAGGGTGAGATCAGTGTTATCGGTTGAGTAGAACCAGCCTCTCCAGAACCAATCCAGATCTACGGCACTGGCATCTTCCATCGTGCGGAAGAAATCCGCGGGCTTGGGATGTTTGAATGCCCATCGCTCTGAAAACTCTTTGAATGCTTTGTCAAAGAGGTCAGGTCCCATCACCGTTTCACGAAGAATGGTAAGACCGGCTGCTGTTTTAGTATAACCATTACTTCCACCGTATGAACCTTGGTTGTCGGCCGTGGCCATGATGGGTCTCATCATTGCCTTATCACCTTTCATGAAGTTAACAATGTCTTTTGGTGTGTTGGAATTATAACCAAGATTGGGATAGCGTGCATTCATGGTTTCTTTTTCGAGGAATGAGTTTAGTCCTTCATCCATCCAGGTCCATTGACGCTCATCCGAGTTGATGATCATCGGAAAATAGTTATGCCCCACTTCATGCACGATGATGTACACGCAACGCATCCGCACGCGATCCGAGATTGTTCCATCTTTTGCAGGACGTCCGCCATTGAACGATACCATGGGATACTCCATTCCGCCACC
>JANOUH010000038.1:0-6951 GCA_031416795.1 Cytophagales bacterium
TGGTGATATTGGGTGCATTAGCCAGCGATGTTGAAGCGAGTTTATAAAATGGGTTGGTGAATGCAGTGCTCCACTTACCATTGGCATCTTTAGCACGGAATGTAATGGTATGGAATCCATCGGCAACAGTAGTCAAGGGTACTGTCACTTGCAGATTTGAGATGGAAGTTCCTACTGTGATGGGCACATCGGTTCCGAGGCCAGCCCCCAGGTCACCATCAATAAAGTATTCCAGTTTGGTAATGTTGGGAGCTGTCGCTAACGAAGAAGCAGACAGTTTATAAAATGGGTTGGTGAATGCAGTGCTCCACTTACCATTAGCGTCTTTAGCGCGGAATGTAATCGTATGAAATCCATCGGCTACCGAAGTCAGGGGTACTGTCACTGACAGATTTGAAATGGAAGTAGATGTCGTAATTGGCACATCGGTGCCTAGGCCCGCGCCAAGGTCTCCATCGACAAAGTATTCGAGCTTAGTAATATTAGGTGCGGTCGCCATGGACGCTGCTGAAATTTTGTAGAAGGGGCTTGTAAACGTTGTGCTCCATTTGTTGTTAACATCCTTTGCCCGAATGGAAAGCGTGTGGAACCCATCCGCTAACGAAGTAATGCTAACATCAAAAGTTTTATTGATGGTAGTAGCTGCTGTTATAGAAACGGCTGTGCCACTGCCTGCACCGGGGTCAGTATCAAAGAAATACTCAACTGCCGTAATGTTTTGGGCAGAGGAAATCCCGTACAGGCAAATGGCTAGAAAAAAAAGTAAAATTCGCTTCATGCAAGGAAACGAATTAATTATTGCTCTTTACGCTGATGGTTACCTTGATCGGTGTGGTGGCATCACCCGTGCCTGTGTTAACCATGCTGGTGATGGATGGAATGGCGGGTATTCCTGAAACGATATAGGGAGTACTTCCCCCATAAGCACCGACTTCAGAGCTGCTGCTACCTAGTGTTTTTAGTGCAGAGCCCGCTTTGATCTGGTAGGTTTCATCATCACTAATTCCGGTTCCAGCACCTGAAAATTCTGAATTGGTTACCCAATCGTAATTATTTACGTTGGCAGTTCCTCCAGAAAAAGTTGCTGTTTTACTTACATTGTAACTATAGGTAACATTTATAAAGCTTGTAAATGCACCTCCGGCATACATTAGGTTGTTTTCAAAAACAGAATTTACAATTGTTGCTGTATTGGCGGCTGAGGTTGTAAAAGTATTATTACGAATAACCCAGTTTTGATCGCGAGGGTCGGCCATGCAACATATATAACCGAGAATATTATTGTTAACCAAAACATTGGAACTTGTATATCCTGATGCAGTACCTGCTCTCAGAAAACTCAAATAATTTCTAGAAATAAAAACATTAGATACGTTGGTATAAGTCGTAGCTACTTTATTCTGATTATAAATGGAAACGTCACCGGTTACATTATTACGTGAAAGAGTTATATTACTAACTCCGAAGATATATACATTGCTAGCGGTTATTCCATACATTTCGCTACCCCCGCTTCCAGTATTAAATTCTATTACTCCCAATGTTGAATTTCGTTGATCGGCTTTTAACTCAGTATTGATTGTCAAAAAATATCCGTTCCCATAAATTTTTAATGGCTTAGATAAGGTTAAGGAACCATAACTGGTAGTGCTTGGATCTATAATAATGATGTCATTAGCAACTGCCGCATCATGAGCAGCCTGAGCTGTGCTGTAGACATTAGTACCACTAATACCAATATTATTGTTTACTCTTCGAACAGTTTGAGCGATTCCTGAACTGATAATTACAAGCGAGAAGAAGATAGTTAGCAGAGTCTTCATAGTTAGTATTTTATGATTTGTAAGGTTTTATTTCGATGATTAAGAAGTGATTGTGAATACTTGATCATTTAACCGCCCGGTTTTACTGGTCCGGGTAATGGATCTAATGGTTGTCCGCCACCACCACCTCCACCACTATCGCCCGATAAAAACACGGCAACTCCTCCAGCAATGAGAACGGGTAAAATCTTAACCAGTAAAGGCGTACGTGGCTTCACCCTGAATTCGCTGCTTGTCACAGGCTCAGCCGTATTGCTGGCATTGGTCAGTATCAGTTGATAGTTTTTTCCCTTTACACTCTTGGGCATTTTCCATTCATAGGTGCCGCTATTATCAATGAGTTCGGCTACCCTCAAGTCTGTCACTTTATTTTTTTGAAGTTCAATGGTAATCTTATCACTAGCGTAGCCCCCCGTCCATTTCATAGAAATCGTGCGGCCCTTCTTATAGGTCTTAAGGGCAAGTGGTTCAATCGAGAGTTTCGGTGCAGCCATTTTAGTGGCTTTGATTTTAATGCGGATGTCTCCGTCAAATTCAGAAGGTAGTGTACCCTTCGCATCCCAGATCACAAGTTTTGTTCTTCCCGGCAATACATTCTCACCAGCATCACCCGTAACTTGAATAGGTTGACTGTAATTGTCGTGCGAGCTGTAAAGGTCAATTTTGAATTTTTGATTTACTTCAGCATAACTGAGAATGTAACTCACGGTTACTCTTTCTCCATCAAAAGATGCGTTGATATTTTCAAGAGTCTGTGCGTGGGTCAGGTTTAGCAGACTCACCATTAGAATAATTGTGATTAATTTCATGCCATAGCTTAAAAGTTTTTAAATATAGACTAATTCAATTCATGACAAAAATCATGTTTTACCCTAAGAGCAGTCATGTAGGTTTTTTTCAGCTAACTCTTACTTTTATGGCTGTAAACTATATAACCAACGCCTAAGTCATGCAACTTGAGAAAATCTATTATGACAATAAAATTGTCAAAGCCTTCATTATTGCTTCCGTTCTATTCGGAATTGTAGGCATGACAGTGGGATTGCTGGCCGCCATTCAGCTTTTTTACCCACTATTTAATTTTGATCTTCAGTATGTCACCTTTGGGCGTATTCGTCCGCTACATACCAACGCGGTAATTTTTGCCTTCGTGGGCAACGCCATGTTTGCAGGGATATACTACAGCTTGCAGCGCCTATTAAAAGCACGTCTGTTTAATGATACCCTCAGTTGGGTACACTTCTGGGGTTGGCAGCTCATTATTTTAGCGGCAGCCATCACCTTACCCCTTGGGTTCACTACTGCAAAGGAATATGCCGAGCTTGAGTGGCCCATTGATATTGCCATCGCCCTGATTTGGGTGGTGTTTGGCATCAACATGATAGGCACCATCATCAAGCGCAGAGAAGAGCACATGTATGTGGCCATCTGGTTTTACATCGCCACGTTTGTTACGGTTGCCGTTCTTCACATTGTGAACTCCTTTGAAATGCCCGTTAGCTTATTCAAAAGCTATTCCTGGTACGCTGGTGTTCAGGATGCATTAGTACAATGGTGGTATGGCCACAATGCAGTAGCATTCTTTTTAACTACTCCATTTCTGGGTATCATGTATTACTTCCTGCCCAAAGCAGCGAATCGTCCTGTATATTCTTATCGCTTGTCGATCATTCACTTCTGGTCTTTGATTTTCCTTTACATCTGGGCCGGCCCTCACCACTTATTATATACTTCGTTACCGGATTGGGCGCAGTCATTAGGGGTAGTATTTTCCATCATGCTGATTGCTCCATCATGGGGAGGCATGCTCAACGGTTTGTTCACCCTGCGTGGTGCATGGGATCGTGTGCGTGAAGACGCGGTATTGAAATTCATGGTGGTAGCGGTTACCGCATATGGTATGGTAACACTGGAAGGCCCGCTGCTCTCATTGAAAAACGTAAACGCGATTGCTCACTATACAGATTGGATTGTAGCTCACGTGCACGTAGGTGGTCTGGGGTGGAATGGGTTCTTAATATTCGGTATCCTGTATTGGATGATCCCACGCATGTGGAATACAAAATTGTATTCATCTAAACTGGCTAACCTACACTTCTGGATTGGTACACTCGGTATCGTTTTCTATGCAATGCCGATGTACATCTCAGGTGTGGTACAAAGCTTAATGTGGAAAGAATTTGCAGCCGATGGTTATCTCAAATATCAAAACTTCCTGGAAACAACAACTCAGATATTGCCTATGCACATGTTGCGTGCTGTGGGTGGTGCCTTGTATTTAACAGGTGTGTTTATCATGACCTACAACCTTCTTAAGACCGCTGCCTCCGGTAAGTTTGTAGCGAATGAAGAAGCCGAAGTTTCTCCTCTTGTAAGGACAGGTCACACCGGTGGCTACTGGCACCGCGTGTTGGAGAGTAAACCAATTCTCTTTACTGTTCTTGCCTTAGTTGCAATTTTGATTGGAGGTATTATTGAAATGGTTCCTACCTTCTTGATCAAATCAAACATCCCAAGCATAGCCAGTGTGAAGCCTTACACCCCGCTGGAAGTACATGGTCGTGATATTTATATTCGCGAGGGTTGTGTGAACTGTCACTCCCAAATGATTCGTCCGTTCCGTTCGGAAGTACAACGCTACGATCCGAAAGGAGGAGAATATTCAAAGGCTGGTGAATATGTATATGATCATCCATTCCTGTGGGGATCTAAGCGTACGGGGCCAGATTTACAACGGACTGGCGGTAAGTATGCGGACAGTTGGCACTATCGCCACATGCTAACGCCACAAGAAGTAAGTACCGGTTCCATCATGCCTGCTTACCCCTGGTTATATGAGCAGGAGATTGATAAGAGTATGACGGCTGCCAAGATCAATGCACTTCGCACCGTGGGTGTTCCCTATGAGGTGGGTTATGAAGATATCGCCAATGATGATTTGGACAAACAGGCAGAGCGCATTGTAGAAGGCCTGCAACTGGAAGGTTATGAGACTACGAAAGAAGCAGAGATTGTTGCCTTGATTGCATATCTGCAACGATTGGGTGTGGATATCAAGGCGGAAAAAGTAGCGAACGCTAACAACTAAGATTATGTACAAAGAAATTCTTAGAAACATCGATAACATAGCCATCTGGCCTATGATATCATTCATCATCTTCTTCACTTTTTTTGTCATGCTGTTGTGGTATGTTTTTACAGCCGATAATACCTTCATTAAAGAGATGAGTCAGAAGCCGCTACAAGATGGATCAGAAAACTCAAATGATGTAGAACCTCTAAATCGATAACCCAATGAAAAAATTGATTTCATTTTTTATTGCATTAGTGGGCCTCACTACGGCCAGCTATGCCCAGACTGCTGCCGAAGCAACGGCTGCTTCTATCTGGGATGATCCCATGCTTACCTTCTACGTAGCCATCGGGTTTATTTTTATGGTGGTTCTGCTGGTATTATTGGTGGCGGTGTACATGCTGCAAGTGATCAAAGTAATCACTCGCCAGGCTGCACAGGAAAAGGCCATGCAGCTAGGCATTGTCTATAAAGAAGAGCCATCACTATGGTCGAAATTATGGAGTGAGTCTAATGACTTTGTGCCACTGGAGAAAGAGGCAGACATCATGCTCGATCACAACTACGATGGCATTCGTGAGCTTGACAACCACTTACCCCCCTGGTGGAAATGGCTGTTCTATTTATCGATTGTTTTTGCAGGCGTCTACATGTTTTTCTATCACGTTACAGACACGCTTCCATTGCCGCTTCAGGAATATCAAAATGAGCTATCATTAGCGCAGGAGCAAGCAAAAAAATTGCAAGCCTCGAACCCAGTGGCAGCCATTGACGAATCTAATGTGACGGTAATTACTGATGCATTGGCGATTGCCGATGGTAAGCAAACGTTTCTAAATAACTGTGCTTCCTGCCATCGCAAAGATGCAGGCGGTGATATTGGCCCGAACTTGACGGATGAGTATTGGAAACATGGTGGTGATATCAAAGATATTTTCAAGGTGGTCCGTCATGGTGTGCAGGGTACAAATATGATTGCCTGGGAAGGTTTTATCAGCCCCGAAAAAATGCAAAACGTAGCGAATTATATTTTGACATTAAAAGGTTCAAATCCAGAAAATCCTAAGAAACCTGAGGGCGAAATTTATAAACCAGCAGGAGAAGTTAAAGCGGATACGGTAAAGGTGCAGGCAAGTTTGTAACTTAGTTTTATAAAAGTGAATTAAGAGCATTCTCAGTGTGTTATCAACTTGAGGATGCTCTTAGTATGATGGGAGTGGTGTAATCGATTGAAATAAGAAAATGAAAGAAGCGGGGCAGACTAATTTTTACGAATTCGAAGAAGAGTTCAGAGATACACTCGCCACAGTAGATGAGAAGGGAAAGCGGGTGTGGATTAACCCTAAAAAACCATCAGGCAGACTACACAATTGGCGCATCGTAGTGACTACGATATTGCTCTCCATCTTTTTTGCTGGTCCATTTATAAGTTTGAATGGAAGACCTTTCATGCTCTTCAATATTTTTGAGCGTAAGTTTATTCTTTTTGGTCAGGTGTTTTGGCCTCAGGATTTCTTTCTACTGGCACTTACACTGGTAACACTCTTCGTTTTTGTGATTTTGTTTACGGTTGCCTTTGGACGCATCTGGTGCGGATGGGCTTGTCCGCAAACACTGTTTATGGAAATGGTGTTTCGCAAAATTGAATATTGGATTGAGGGCGATGCCAATGAACAAAGAAGAATAAATAATGGCCCCTGGAACGCGAAGAAGATTCGAAGAAAAGTGACTAAGCAAATTATCTTCATTGCTCTTTCAGTATTGATAGCTCACATCACTATGGCTTATCTGGTTGGTATTGAAGAGGTGAAAGTGATTGTTTCTCAATCCCCCAACGAACACATGGCTGGCTTTATTGGCTTAATGGTATTCACAGGAATATTCTATGGTGTATTCGCATACTTTAGGGAACAAGCTTGCATTGCCGTTTGCCCTTATGGTCGCTTGCAGGGAGTTTTATTGGTAAAGGATTCTATTGTAGTTGCCTATGATTGGGTGCGCGGAGAGCCTAAAGGTAAATTGAAAAAACATCAGGCAACCATTACTGAAAAACAA
>JANOUH010000039.1:0-2074 GCA_031416795.1 Cytophagales bacterium
GGTGAAAACATGGTAGCCCTTTTTCGTGCTGTTGTTGGAACCGAATACATCATTGTTGATGAAGAACAGCGAAATGAATATGGTCATGATAAAACAGAAGACTATCAATTTCTACCCGACCTCGTCATCAAACCCGGCACCACACAGGAGGTGAGCGGGATTCTAAAAATCTGTAATGAATATAAAATACCCACCACACCAAGAGGCGCAGGAACAGGATTAAGTGGCGGGGCTTTGCCAGTAAACAAAGGTGTCGTGATTTCGATGGAGCGTTTCAATAAAATTTTAAATATTGATGAGCTCAACCTGCAGGCCACGGTGGAGCCCGGAGTAATCACGGAAGTATTTCAGAATGCCGTAAAAGAAAAAGGACTTTTCTATCCACCTGATCCGGCCAGCAAAGGTTCTTGTTTTTTGGGAGGAAATCTCGCGAACAACTCAGGTGGACCTAAAGCGGTAAAATATGGCGTTACCCGCGATTATGTAATCAACATGGAAGTGGTGTTGCCCACAGGAGAAATCATCTGGACAGCTGCCAATGTGTTGAAGAACTCAACGGGTTATAATCTCACACAACTAATGTGTGGTAGTGAAGGCACACTGGGTATCATTACTAAAATTGTGTTTAAGCTTCGCGGACTTCCACAGAAAAATGTATTGTTGCTGATTCCATTTATCAATAATGAGGAAGCATGCCGTGCCATCGCTGCGATTTTTGTTGAAGGCATAGCTCCATCCGGAGTTGAGTTTTTTGAACGCGAAGCCGCAATTAAAACCTATGAGTATTGTGAGAAAGTATTGAACAGCCCGGTGACCACCAAACTCATCGATGGCATGGATGCCTATTTGTTGTGCGAGCTGGATGGCAATGATGAAGAAGTCTTGATGCGTGACGCAGAACGCGTGATGAATGTGGTAGAGAAATTTCAGTGTGGAGAAGTTCTCTTTGCTGAAAGCAGTGCACAGAAAGAAGAGCTTTGGAAAGTGAGAAAGAATATTTCTCCTGCTGTAAACTGGTATACACTCACCAAATCAGATGATGTAGTGGTGCCTAGAAGTAATTTACCTAAACTGATTAAAGGAATCAAAGAGATTGGTAAGCAGTATGGATTTAATACCGTGTGCTTCGGTCATTTGGGTGATGGCAACCTTCACGTTAATATCCTAAAAGAAAACATCAGCGAAGAAGATTGGGAAAACAAAATACCCGAAGGCATTGGTGAGATTTTTAAACTTACAGTAAGCCTGGGTGGCACATTATCAGGCGAGCACGGAATTGGAATTGCCAAGCGCCCTTACATGCCCATTGCCATGAGTGAAGTGAATCTGAACCTGATGCGTGGCATTAAGAAAGTATTTGATCCGAATGGTATTCTAAATCCCGGAAAGATTTTCTAATCCCGATTCGATTATCATAGAAAAAAAAGAGTCCCGTATAAGGACTCTTTTTTTTATTCAAGTTGAACGATATTCTCTTATTTGAATGATCTCAACGTGCCAAAATAATAATGAAGACCTACTTGCACGCCCACCAGGCAATTTGCCCGACCACCAAATATTTCAGAAACATCACCCTTCTTTAGTAAGTCAATGATATCCTGATTTCTCATATCCGTAAAGCTGTAATTGGCCCTTACCTGAGTGGATAGATAAAGATGTTTGGATAAATCAATATCTAATCCAAATGCCATAGCCAACTGAAACTCAGTGTTCTTAAAATCGTCCAGTTCTTTTTGAAGCAGCGCGGTGGTTGGAACATCATTGGGAAGATCATAAGTGCCATTTCCTTTATCAATGGCATCAGGATAATCACCCTTTATTGTGGCAAAGTCCATGCCCTGTGGTATTTCGTAGTTACCCTTGCTGGTTTGCAGGGTTTCTATTCCTTTGCTGAGTATGGCTAATTGAGGTCCAACATTAAAATTACCTCTTGCTTTACCCGATCCACCACCCATAAATTTCATCATCAGAGGTATATTGATATACTCAACATCTATTTTTCGTGTGCCTGCAATTTGCTTGGCTGTATTGATCACGTTATAGATTTGCCCTTGTGCAGACTTAATTGTTTCCA
>JANOUH010000040.1:0-16169 GCA_031416795.1 Cytophagales bacterium
AGGAGCCACGATGACAGCAAGTCCAGGTTCAGGCGGCACATGGGTGAGTAGTGCGCCTGCAGTAGCAACAATTGACAATTCAGGAGTAATTACGGGAATATCAGCAGGCAACGTCACCTTCACATATACTGATACCGCTACAGGCTGTAACAATACAACCTCAACGGTCGCTGTGAGTCCGGTTCCAACCGTGAACATATCATCGATTGCATTGTGCGTGGGGGCTACAGTAATAGCAAGTCCAGGTGTAGGAGGCACATGGATTAGTAGTGCACCCGCGATAGCGACCATAAATAATGCGGGATTGGTGACTGGAATATCAGCAGGCACTGTGACCTTTACCTTTACGGAGACAGCTACCGGGTGCGGTGCTACGACTTCGATAGTTACAGTAAATGCACTTCCTGTGGTGAGTACACCATCTGCCACGTTGTGTGTAGGAGCCACGATGACAGCAAGTCCAGGTTCAGGCGGCACATGGGTGAGTAGTGCGCCTGCAGTAGCAACAATTGACAATGCAGGATTAATTGCAGGAATATCAGCAGGTTCCGCGACCTTCACCTTTACAGAGACATCCACAGGTTGTAGTACTGCGACCTCAACGGTAACAGTTAATACTACTCCTACAGTAAGCGTTCCATCAGCCACGTTGTGTATAGGGGCTACAATTAGTGCAAGTCCCGGTACAGGTGGTACTTGGGTTAGCAACACGCCTTCCGTAGCTATCATTGATAATGCAGGATTAGTAACCGGTATTTCGGCAGGTACTTCGACTTTCACTTTTACAGAAACAGCAACTGGTTGCAGTGCTATAACTTCAACCGTTACCGTTACACCTCTTCCAGCGGTGAGCATACCACTAGGTACATTATGTATAGGTGCAACGATGAATGCGAGTCCGGGCACGGGTGGTGCATGGATTAGCAATACACCTTCAGTGGCGACCATCGACAATACAGGACTAATTACAGGAATAACAGCAGGCAATGTGACGTTCACGTTTACAGAGACAGCTACTGGTTGTAGCGCTACGACTTCAACCATTACGATTAATTCACTTCCAACAGTAAGTACATCATCAGTCACTTTGTGCGTAGGGTCCACGCTAAATGGGAGTCCGGGCACAGGAGGCACATGGATTAGCAGTGCCCCTGCAATAGCGACCATCGATAATGCAGGATTGATAACCGGAATATCAGCTGGCACCGTGACGTTCACCTTTACAGAAACAGCGACTGGTTGTAGTGCAACAACTTCAAACGTTACGGTAAATACTGCCCCAACCGTAAGTGTGTCATCGGCCACCTTATGCATAGGTTCTACAATTAGCGCAAGCCCTGGTGTGGGAGGTGCATGGGTAAGCAGTGACCCTACAGTAGCGACTATAGACAACACAGGGTTGGTGACCAGTGTTTCAGCAGGTACGATAACCTTTACTTTTATAGAGACAGCAACTGGCTGTAGTAGTACCACTTCGACTGTTACCGTAAATGCGCTTCCAATCGTGACAACGCCTTCAGCCACATTGTGTATAGGTACCACAATGACAGCGAGTCCTGCTTCAGGCGGTACATGGGTTAGCAGCACACCGGGTGTCGCGAGCATTGATAATGCAGGATTAATAACAGGAGTTTCAGCTGGTACGGTAACATTTACATTTACAGAGACATTAACGGGTTGCAGTAGTACAACTTCATTGATTACCGTTGAGAATACTCCAAACCAAAGTTTAGCTATTGGGGCAACGATTAATCCTGTTTGCAGTGGAGGTGTGAGTGATGTAACCATAGCTAACTCTGAAATAGGAGTTAATTATCAGCTTCGCAATGATGCTGATGACAGTAGTATTGGAGGTCCAGTAACAGGCACGGGTGCAACAATTCAGATCTCAACAGACATCCTTACTTCAACAACTACCTTTAATGTTTTAGCTGCACGGGGATCTTGCATAGTAGAACTAAACAATACCATCACAATAAACGTCTCTGGTTTAATTAATGGATCGATTGCGGTCGCTCCCCTGGACAATGCGGTATGCGATGGTACGGGGACTCAAATAAATGTTAGTAATTCAGAAGTGGGAGTAAATTATCAACTGCGTAATGATGCTGACGATTCTACCATTGGTGTGGCTATTGCAGGAACAGGAGGTACAATTAGTTTACCAGCCAATAATCTAACCACAACAACCACTTTTAATATTATTGCTTCTAATGGAGCTTGTTCTATTGAATTAACAAATCAAGTAACCGTTAATGTAGATATTAATCCTGATCCATCATTAGCAGTGGCTGCCACGATCAGTCCTTTGTGTGTTGGAGGAAGTACTACAATTGCGATTGTTAATTCTGAGGTAGGAGTAAATTACCAACTCAGAGACAATTCCGATAATAGTTTAATAGGCTCCGCTGTAGGTGGCACAGGATTAACCGTTGAACTTCCAACAGGTGTTTTAAATGCTTCGATAACGTATAATGTACTGGCTTTTGGTGGTGTTTGTACCCCGGTTCAACTAAGTACAACAGCTACCGTAACAGTTTCCGGATCTATTGATCTTTCTTTGCCAGCAGTGGCAGAATTATCGCCAATTTGTTCGGGAAGTAATACCAATATTCAAATTTCAACTTCTGAAGTTGGAGTCGATTACCAGTTGATAGATGATAGTAGCAATTCCATTATTGGCGGTATAGTACCAGGTAATGGTGGTTTAATTAATCTTCCTACAGGCACGTTATCTGCTTCTAGCTTGTTTAAAGTTCTCGTTGCTAATGGTTCTTGTTCAGCGGAATTAACATCCAAGGCAAATGTGGTGGTGAACACCTTGCCTTCCATTGGACTTCCAGTAAATCCGCAAAATCCATCGGTGTGTTCCGGTACAAGTTCATTCATTCAAATAGATAATTCAGAGGCAGGAGTAATTTATCAGCTAAGAGATGATGCGGATGACTCCATCGTATCCGGTGCCGTTATTGGCAATGGCAATACAATCAATTTGCCTACCGGAATATTAATGTTGGCAAAGACATTTAATGTATTGGCTGGGAATGGTGCCTGTTCAATACAACTCACCAGCACACCTTCAATATCGATCGATGCTGCTCCATTACCTACACCTTCGGTAATAGCTCAGGATGCACAGATTTGCGCAGGCAAAGGAACGTTCATTCAGGTTTTAAATTCAGAGCCAGGTATCATTTATCAGCTCCGTGATAATGCTGATAATAGTAATGTTTCCGGTGCAACCTTCGGAAATGGCGGCACTATTAATTTACCAACTGGCCCAATAAATACCGACCGCACGTTTAATGTGTTAGCATCAAATACGTTGTGCTCTGTTCAATTATCAATAGTTGTAACGGTAACACTTCGTGCCATCAATGACCCTTTGTGTTCAAATTGTTCAGCAGTTGTTGTCAGCACGATCAATCCGATTAAAGTTACCTGTGGTGCCACTGTTCCTGATGGGTCCATCACTTTTCAAATTGAGCCTCCTGTTCCTGTAGTAAATATTATTGGTGTTAAAATTCAGATTACTGGTCCAACACCTAAAACACAGACTAATGATTTTGTATTCACTGGATTAGCGGTTGGCAATTACACCTACACGGTAACGTATGGCGATGAAAACAATCCGGATTGTATAAAAACAGGTTCATTCATCATCGAACTAAGCCGTGAACCAGATCCTATTTCGTTTGACTTGAGCGTAGATGAATATGATTGTCTGGTTAATGAAGGGTCAGTTACTCTTGGAAATATTACAGGAGCATCAGATACTGATTTTGATTTCACCATCTTTAGCAATGGTGCCACTTTAACTCAGGGTGTAATATTAAAGTCCTCAACAGCCACATTTAATATCGAAAATTTACTTTTAGGTGACTATGAAATACAGTTAAGTCAAAATCAGCAGGCGGTAAATGGTTGTTTAGGAATAGTTAATTCTCAACGCATCGACTTTTCCATTGCGGAGCCTTCAGGTGGATGTCCTGTAATCATTCCCAATATTTTCACTCCTAATGGAGATGGCTCAAATGATTTCTTCGAGATTAGAAATCTTCCGGCAAGTTCTACGTTATCAATAACCAATCGTTGGGGTAAAGAAGTGTATTCTTCTTCCGATTATCAAAATAACTGGACAGCTGAAAATATATCGGACGGTATTTATTATTACCGATTGGTTGCCGAGGGTGAAGCAATGACAGGCTGGGTGGAGATTCTCCGCTAATTATTTGATCTCCGATAAGAATTTTAGTGTGTCAGTGCCATCGGCATAATCCGATAATTCGGGGAATTGTGCTTTTCCAAAAGGTACACTTTCATCAAACCATCCATTTGCAGAAACGATGCATTGAATTTTATCTTTTTGGATTTTTATTTTCCTCTTCAGATCAGATTGAGTTGTATAGGTTTCAAAATAGACAACGGAGATGGGGGAGACCAGCTGCTCATTCTGTGTGATAAGAACAAAACCATTATCCAGGTGAGGTATTTTATTCACCAATAAAATCGATTTTTGATAATCATAGTTATTGGCATACTTGTGATGATTAATGATCTCTTTGTAGCACTCCCAGGAATCTAAGAGTTTGATAAACTCATATCCTTCTGGTACAAAAAACTTGGAGATGTTACGACATCCCAATCCGAAATAGCTGAATACGTCTTTCCCGAGTTCTGTAAGGTGAGTACTATCTTCCTCTCCCATCAGGATGGCAACAGAAGATCTGTTTTTTCGAATGATGTGCGGGATGTTCCTAAAGTAATATTCGAAGTATCGTGCCGTGTTGTCGCTGCCGGTGGCAATGATGACATCCACATTATTTAGTCTTTCTTCAAAATGGATTTTGTTTGCAAATCCGGGCTCTATTTCAATTAACCAAGAGTTGATTTTGGGAAGCAGGTATGAATCCTGTGAACTCAATTTGATCACCACTTCATTTCCGGAAGTCAGAACGCTTAAATAATCATGAAATCCTACTAAGGGAATATTGCCCGCCATGGCGATGCCCACCTTTTTATTTTTTTCAACAGAGAGGTTATAGGAACTTACCCATCTGATTAGGTTCTCCTCTTTCATAAACCATGAGATTCCTTTTAGAGAAAGCTCAATGGATTCTCGTACAAACCATGGATTTAAATAGCTGGCCTGATCACAAATTTCAGCTCTATCTTCCGATGAAAGGTGATCTAATTTGTTCCCTAATAATGTAAATGCCCTGATTCGTTCTGCTAATTCCATAGATCATTAAACCTTTAGTGCTCTACCGATGTTTTGAGAGTTGATTTTGCTGCCTTATTTTTGTGGCAAAAGTACGGGGTAAGCCCCTTAATAACTGACTAAAATGGCAATAAAGATAACGGACGAGTGTATTAATTGCGGGGCCTGTGAACCAGAATGTCCTAATACGGCTATTTACGAAGGAGGCAGAGAGTGGAACTGGGCTGGCGGCACCGCATTGACGCAGGTTGAAATGGAGGATGGTTCTAAAATTGACGCTAAATCGGTGCAAACTCCCGTTTCAGATGAGTTTTATTATATCGTTTCCGGCAAGTGCACGGAATGCACCGGTTTTCATGAAGAGCCCCAATGTGCCGCTGTTTGCCCTGTAGATTGCTGCGTTCCTGATCCTGATATGGTTGAATCAAAGGAAGAGTTGATGGCTAAAAAGTCGTGGCTTCACAACGAGCAACTTCAGTCCTGAAGATAGAAAGACCTCATTTTATCATTTCATTTTCGATCGCTTAATCATATAAGCCTGAAGTACTTCGAAGTAGCCATCGTGGATGTTGGCTGATATAAAATCAATTTTCAATTGATTGCACTTCATCTTAAGACCTTGATGATATTCTTTTAATTGAGTGGTGAATTGTTCCTTAATTTCGGTTGGATTGAGCAGTAGTTTTTCTCCACTCTCCAGATCTATGAATTCGTACGGCCGCTCGCTAAACTTAAAATTAAGTTCGGTGTCGTGGTCAGTTACATGAAAAAGTATCACTTCATGCTTGTTGTGTTTTAAATGCTGAAGCGCCTTAAAAATCTCAGCATCATCTTCTCCTCCTTCAAACATATCACTGAACAATACTACCAAGGACCGTCTGTGAGTTTTCTCTGCGATCTCGTGAAGAACTTTCGCCACCTGGGTTGTTTTTTGAGTAACCTCCGTGGATTTTAATTTTTTATCAAGTGTGGTGAAGAGTTTATTGATGTGAGAACTCGTTGACCGAACCTGTGTGAATTCTTCGATCGAATCAGAGAACAAACATAATCCCACTGCATCGCGTTGCTTATTCAGTAGATAAGCCAAGGCAGAAGCGGAGTAAATACTGAATTTCAGTTTCGCTTTCGTCTCTATGGGATAGTTCATGGATGAAGAACAATCAATAGCAATGACACAGCGAAGATTCGTTTCTTCTTCAAACTGCTTTGTATAGAGTCTGTCTGTCCGGGCAAATACTTTCCAATCGATATGACGGGTGCTTTGACCTTCATTATATAACCGATGCTCAGCAAACTCAACAGAAAAACCATGGTATGGCGACTTATGAAGGCCAGTAATAAAACCTTCCACCAACTGTTTGGCTAATAATTCTAGACTTCCCGATAGTTGTATATCCTCAATTCTGATATTCATAGCTTTGTAAAACCCTCCACTTTTGTCACTTTTTAACCTTTTTGTTTGAGCAATGAATAAATTTCCGATTCAAACCCCTTCCGACCTTTTGCAATAAAAATTTTATATACTACCTTCGATTTAACCATTTTTACCCAAAACCTAAACCAAAAACTGATAATCTGTGGAAGAGAACAAGACAAATGGAAGAGAAGAGATTTTCTCCGAAAAAGTGAAGGCAGGTAAGCGTACTTATTTCTTTGATGTAAAGTCTACCAGATCCAACGATTATTATCTTACGATCACCGAGAGTAAGAAGAGGTACAACAAAGATGATGAGGGATTTACCTATGAGAAACACAAAATTTTCTTGTATAAAGAAGATTTTAACAAATTCATGGAAGCGTTAAATAATACAGTGAATCATGTTAAAACTGAATTAATGCCTGATGTGGATTTCGATTCCTTCAACCACAATCATGACAACCATGAAAAGGAAGAAGAACCTGCAAAGTCAACCGCGGTAGATTCTGAACTTAAGTGGGATTAAATTAAAATCAAACCTAAACCGGAGGGAGCCTCGATGAAAGTCGGGGCTTCTTCTTTTTAGGCCGGTATGATTTACTTTTTTTTAATCCAGTAATGGCAGATCCCTTATATTTGCGCCCTGATTTAAATAAAAGTATAAAGGAATGGGTTTAAAGTGCGGAATTGTAGGTCTCCCCAACGTAGGTAAGTCTACTCTGTTTAATGCGATTTCAAATAATAAAGCGGAGGCAGCCAACTTCCCGTTTTGTACTATTGAGCCCAATGTTGGGGTTATTTCAGTCCCTGATCCACGTCTTAAAGTCCTGGAAGAGTTAGTTAATCCAGAACGCGTTCTGCCTACCTCATTCGAGTTTGTTGATATAGCGGGGCTTGTTAAGGGCGCCAGCAAAGGGGAAGGTTTGGGCAATCAGTTTCTTGCCAATATTCGTGAAGTGGATGCGATCGCTCATGTGGTTCGTTGCTTCGAAAATGAAAATATTATTCATGTGTCTGGCAAAGTAGACCCTGTGGGCGATAAGGAAGTAATTGACATTGAGCTTCAGCTACGGGATCTTGATTCGGTGGAAAAGAAAATCAATAAGGTTGAACGCACTGCCAAGAGCGGTGATGCTAAGGCAAAGAAAGAATTAGCCACTTTAATGGCCTATCAGGAAACACTTCAGGCTGGTAAGAATGCTCGTACATTGAAGATGGATGCAGAAGATAAGAAAGCCATCGAAGACTTACAGCTCCTTACCGATAAGCCGGTAATCTATGTAGCCAATGTGGATGAAGGTTCCATTCACACAGGGAATAAGTTTGTAGATGCTTTAATGAATCTTGTTAAGGAAGAGGACGCAGAGGTTGTCATGGTGTGTGCTGCCATTGAAGCACAAATTGCAGAGCTTGAAAGTGAAGAGGACAGGGCAGTCTTTTTAGAAGAATATGGACTTAAAGAATCGGGCCTTAACCGCCTGATCCACGCAACGTACCATTTACTCAACCTAATCACTTATTTTACCGCTGGGGTAAAAGAGGTAAGGGCCTGGACCATCCACCGCGGATGGAAAGCTCCACAGGCAGCTGGAGTTATCCACACCGATTTCGAGAAAGGATTTATACGCGCAGAGGTTATTAAAATACCTGATTATCAGAAATATAAGACTGAAGCTGGCTGCCGCGAAGCTGGTAAATTAGCCGTAGAAGGGAAAGAATATGTAGTTGAGGATGGCGATGTCATGCACTTCCGATTTAATGTTTAGGTGAAAAAAATCACTTAAACTTTTCCTGCATACTTTTGCTTTATAATTCTGATTTTTAGTACCTTAGCTGTCCGCATATTTTTTAAAGGCGGGGTTTTAGTTTTATTTTTTACCCCAAAACGGTTTTACCTTGAGAATCAGGATTGTCTTTTCGCTGAAGAATAGAGGAGCATACGTTCCGTTTCACCATCAGTTTTTATTGGCGCAAACCATTAAAGGTTTGGTAATGCTTGGAAAAAATCCAACATACCTTTCCTATACGCAATACAACTTTTCTGGACTTAAAGGACAGATCAAGATTAGCCGTAAAGGCTTACATTTCTTTTCATCGCGGGTCACGTTAGTTTTCTCGGCTTCTGATAAAGAGTTTCTGGATTATTTTCTTTCTATTTTATTTGAGCAGAAGGAATTATTGATTGGCAATATGCAGTTGGTACCTGAGTCCTTTGAGCCTGAAGAACCAGTTACCATTAGTGACTCAGTTAAGTTTTTATGCATCTCACCGATCGTATTGGTGCCCGCGTCTTTCAATGATGAAACAGGAAAGCGTTTTATCTCACCAGAGAATGATGAATTTTCTGACTTACTCTACGACAGCACCATTGCCCGCATGGAAGCAAGCGGTAAATTTTCGGCAGAACAGTTGGCCGACTTTTATAAGTTTCAGCTGGTGGCCGATAAGGAGTATATCAACAGGATTCAAACCTCGCACAAGAAATTTGCCCGCATCTATCCGCTCTATGATCTGGACGTAAAGTATGAAGTACGGGGATATACATTTCCATTCACCTTATATGCGCCTCAGCCTGTTCAACAGTTTGTATATGAAAATGGGTTGGGTTTTTTCTCTCACAAAGGATTTGGTATGCTGGATGTAGCCAACGCCAATTCGGTAAGAAATAATGCCGACCTGGAAGTGAATTATGCTTAATGCGGATTCACTTGAATAGGATAGTATCCTATCAACAAGTCAGTATTTGGTCTGAAGGGCCGGTAGTAAATAAAGATCTCATAGAGGTTTTCCGTTTGGAAGTGACTGCCCTCCATTTGAAATCCATTTTTCTTATCCGATTCAACCCAATATTGATAATTATAGAGTCCTTGCTTTAAGAGCAGCGTGGTCTGATACACGTTTTGATCCTTTTTGAAACTCATTTTTGATTCGGGCGATCGCGACCAATTATTCATGGCACCCAATAAATAGACAGATCCGTTTACTGGTGGAACTGCTAAGGTGAAAGTCACAAACACATAATCTCCACTAAAAGCGGCATCTCTGTAATCCTGATTTTCAATAACAAAGTTCCCATCCAGGTCAGCATAAATGGCGTATGCCTGATCTTCTCGTGATTTGTCAGTTTGCACCCACAGGTCAAATGGTCTTTTGCTTCGGTCGATCCTTCCCGTGTTTTGTCCAGGATAATTTAGCGATCTGAAATCAACAAAGCGAAATTCATTTCCAGCCTTGAATTGATCATCCTGATCAAAAAACCGGTATTCTAATTCACGCTTATCTTCTCTTATAAAACTTGGCTTCACGTTAAGCCGCACGTTATCCCATCGCTGATTTTGTCTTATTACAGCATGGACTGTTTCCATGGGATTGACGACATCTAATTGCGAATAGTTTACCTTGAAATTAAGCTGTTGGTTGCTTGCGTAAAGAGTTCCTTGTCCCTGAAGCAGATTATCTTGAAAAATAGTGGCCTCATTACTATAGATCATAAACCTTCGGGTCAATAGAATATCATTTTCATCACTTTCCCGGTATACAACCAAAAGATAATTACCTGGCAATTTTACAGCAGGGAGTTTAAAATAGTAATGAACATAGGGAATGGAGACATTGGATGATAGATCATATTCAGTAATTGGAAACTCATTGTAATCGGTAAGGAAATCCAAGTCCATAAGGGAGGATTTGATCCAATCGACATTGCAGTTGATGAACTTCACATAATAGTTACTCCTTTCAGCCTGAAGATCGTCAAACTCCAGTACCAGGTTTTGATTTTGGATTGGGGCCACAGCTGATCTCAGGTTGTTTCTGGATCCGCCAACACTTGAATAAAGCATCACGGTGCGGACTTCATCCTCATAGGATTTATCTGAAAACGCTAACTGCTTTTGTCCGTAGACAAAATAGGAAATCAGTACTATGGCTAAGGAAATAATTGATCTCATGCTCAAAACTAAACGAATAAATACTTCAATTTGCATTCCAACTTCATGTTATTATTTCGTGTCTAAAGGTCATATAGGGTTCATGCAAACTGAAAAGGACCTCCTTGAGGACTGTATAAAAGAAAACAGGGCCGGCCAAAAGGCTTTGTATGACCGCTATTGTCGTAAAATGATGGTGGTTTGTCAACGGTATGCCAAATCAACTCAGGAAGCCGAAGATATTTTGCAGGAAGGATTTATTAAAGTGTTTATCAATATTAAATCTTTTCGTGGAGATGCCCGGTTGGATACTTGGATGACACGGATTATGATCAACACAGCATTGAACTCCCAAAGGCAGAAGCTTTATCTCATTCCAATGGTCGATGTGGAAAGTATTGATATTCGGGAAGAGGAGCAGGTGAGTTTGTCGGGGTTTCATTTGAATGAACTGATCACCATCGTTCAATCATTGCCTGATGGATGCCGATTGGTATTTAATCTTTTCGCCATTGAAGGATATAGTCATAAAGAAATCGGTGAGATGCTCGGCATCAGTGAGGGGACGTCAAAGTCGCAGCTCAATAGGGCGAAGAGTTTATTGAAGATAAAATTAAGTCAAGAGGAAAAGAGGTATGGAAAATTCGGAGAAGGGAAAGTTTGAAAATGCCTGGCAAAAGGCATTTGAAAATGCTGAGCAGGCTCCTTCGGAAAACGTCTGGACTGGCTTAGAGCAAGGTTTAAATAAAGCCGAAACGATTACGATGAAACGCAGAGTAGTGTTTTATCAGCGACTGGCTGCTGCTTCAATTTTATTTGCTCTTATGCTGGGTGGATTAACCACGTATTATATTTCTAACCTGACCAATCAACAAGAAATGAGTTTGGTACAGGAAAGCTCATCTGGAATTCCAAAGAATAATGAAGTGAATGATGATAGCACCGTTACAACTTCACCTCTAGAACATAATGATAAAGCTACGACTGAGAATAATTCAGTAACCACGACCAATGATGAACAATTACATAAGAACACATACGATAAACTCACTGGTTTTAGAGCAAGCCTCTTTCATCAATCTGAAGAGAACGAACTAATCAGAAAAGACCTGGTTTCTGATCAAGGAAATAAGGGAATGAACGTCATACTTCATAATTATCCCTCTCTTTTAAGTATGATCCCCGAACCTTCAATAGAAGTGAAAGGAAAAATGAAGGAGGTTACCATAATAAGAAAATTGCCTGCCATGCCTTCCTCTTTTATGAGCTCAAAGAAGGATAATAAAACAAAGGAAAATTTGTGGGCTTCCCTGGGTGCGTCTACTGGAAATTATTCTCCCTCTTCCGATTTCAGTTCATCGTCATCATCAACATCATCCAGAGTGCTTTATCAAAGCGCAGGTGGTTTAAGCAATAGTACTCAAAGTGCCTACAGTACAACCTCTTCTAAAGGTACTGTGTTTTCGGTTGGGATGAATTTAGGTAAGCGAATTTCCAATCGTTGGCTTGTGCAAGGCGGTGTGTCTTATCTTAATCAGGCTATTGGATATACTTCTAATTTCGCATTATTGGATGCAAATAATGCACCCATGGCATCGGTGGCCGATTATGCAAACTTAAAATCATTCTCATCCGTTGTTCCGGTTTCTACACCTTATCAGATCAATAGTGTAAATAAATATATTTCAGTACCGATTCAGGCAGGTTATATCCTGGTTGATAGAAGGATAGGGCTTCAACTAAATTCGGGCGTGTCCACTGATATTTTCATGCAGAATACACTTACCGATAAAAGTCGACAATTGGATAGCTATTCATCCAATGCAGGTGACTCGTCCCCATATCGAACACTAAGCTGGGCAGGGTTAATGGGAACTGAATTGAGTTACAAAATCGCGACCCAGTACAGAATTTCTGTTGCCCCCGGGTTACGCTATTCGCTTAACTCCGTATTAAAGTCTAATTCGTCTCCATCAAATCCACTCATGTGGGATGTTGGATTTAGGTTCAGGTATATCTTTAAATAGGGTTAAAGCGTTTAGTTGGTTCTATAATCTAATTCAATAAAAGACTCTTATGAAATCCATATTAATTTTTCTAAATGAAAAAATAAAGCCAAGATTGTTTGCTGTTTTGTTTGTTACCGCCTTACTGCTTATAAGTGTGATACTGGAACGAAGGCATATTTATTTTTGAAATAAATCATTCTTTTCTTCCGCTCGTTCCAACCTTTTTGGTTTAAAAGGGGTCAAAGTAATGACCTACAAACCAGAAGACCATGGAAAAGAAATCAATCAATTCACAACGCATATCGTTTTTTATCTTTCTTTTCCTCTTTAGCTTTTCATTTACCGATTGCTCTGACAAATGCGAGGAGACTAATTACTTCGTTTATTATGAACCCACCTATTCAACATCAGCTGAAATTAAATCTGCTGTAACAGTGGTTGATCCTATACCACTATCCGAAATAGGCCGGATTTACTTTAAAGATGGAATTTTATTCATCAATGAGTCAGGAAAAGGAATCCATATCATTGACAATAAAAATCCGGCAAGCCCGAACCCATTGAGATTTCTCAAAATTCCTGGCAATTATGATTTGGCAATACGCGGCAATACACTCTATGCAGATAGCTATATTGATTTAGTGGCATTTGATATTTCCGATCTTTCTAATATTAAAGAAGTAAATAGAATTGAGCGCCTGTTCAATAATTACACTACCATGGGAATGCTGGTATCCTCAGATAAAGGAATCCTCACTGAATGGAAAAAAGTAGAACAGGTGAGTGTTAGTGAAACAGATTGTAATGCCATATATCAACCCTGGGGTGGAATTTATTATGATAGGGGAATAGCAATGCTTTCTGGTTCATCTCAATCGTTCAGTACAAAAACTGCCTTTGCACCTACCACCGTTAGCCAATCAGGAATAGGCGGATCCATGGCCAGGTTTACTATTAATGGCGATTTTCTTTATGGATTGGATGGATCCAATCTGGATGTGGTTGATGTATCTCAGCAATCGCAACCAGTAGCTAAGAATGAAATACCATTATCATGGGATGTTGAAACTATATTTCCTCATAATGATAATCTTTTTGTTGGTTCAAGAACGGGCATGTACATCCTTGATTTGAAAATACCGACTCAGCCAACAATCATTAGTCAATATTCACATCTTCGTAGTTGTGATCCTGTAGTGGTAGAGGGCAATTATGCTTACGTTACCTTGCGAAGTGGCTCAGTATGCGAAGGGTTCACCAATCAACTTGAGGTAATCGATATCAGTAACCTTAAAATGCCTACCATTTTAAATACGTATCAGATGACCAATCCGCATGGTTTGGGCATCGACCAGGGAACGCTTTTTATTTGTGATGGTACCGATGGTTTAAAAGTTTATGATGCCTCGAATGTATCGACCATCTCTGCACATCAATTGGCTCACTATAAAGAAATCAATGTTTTTGATGTAATTCCATTCCAACAGGTGGCTATGGTTATCGGTAAGGATGGTCTTTATCAATATGATTATTCTGATATCAAGAATATTAAGTTGATTAGTCAATTACCGATTGTTAACTAATGAAGCTAATTGTCTTATTAATTAGTACTCTGATCACTGGCGTAGCAGCCTTTGCACAACACGATGCTCAGGATTCTCTTAGCAAGAGGAAGATTGAATACTATTTCCAATTTCAATCAGGTGCTTTGATAGGCTGTACCTCTTGCTCGGATGGCAAGCAAATCAGCTTTAGCGGTTCCACAACACATGGAATAAAAATAGGCAGGAAGCTTAGAGTGGGAGCAGGTGTAGGATTGGATTCTTATTTTGAATGGAACACCATGCCATTGTTTGGTAGCGTAAGTTGGGATTTGATTGGGAAAAAGAATGTGCTCTTCGTTGAAATGAATTATGGTGGAGCCTTAGCTTCGTGGAGACCGATAGACTATCAGGATTATGGTTTTCAAAAAACAAATGCCGGTAAAATGTACTCCTATGGTTTGGGATACAGAATCAGATATGAAAAGATACGAATCTCAATGGGTGTAGGCCGCAAGACTCAACTGGTCACTTCTTATTATGAATACCTTACTTATTATTGGAATAACAATAATTATGTGTTGGGTGATCCAAGTCGGAAGACGGTGAAAAATGAAATGAGCCGACTTCAGATATGGCTAGCGGTGGGTTGGAAATAATATTATCCGGCCGTTTCTAAAGCATCGAGTTCAAGCATGATTTTTTCCCAATTGAAATTTTCTCCTTGCAGTGTGGCATTAAGCGTATCAAACTTATGCTGGATTTCATTGAGTTTTTCGAAATTGCTATAGACTTCCGGTTTTGCCATTTCATCTTCAATTTTCTTCTTCTCCATTTCCAACTTCTGAATGACTTCTTCTACTTTTTTTAAATCCTGACTGAGTGATTTGATTTTCTTTTCGTTCACATTAACAGGCTTCGTGTTCTGAACTTTTTCGGCAGGCTTGGGTTCAGATTTTTTTACTGCAACGGGTTGAATGATTCCTTCCGCTTGGTTTTTCTTTCTCCAGTATTCATATTCATCATACGTTCCCGGATATTCTTTTATCTGGTGATCTTCGATGTACCAGATCTTATTCGCCACCTGATTTACAAAGTGACGATTGTGAGACACGACAACAAAGGTTCCCTGGTATTGTTGCAAAGCCTGTATTAAAATGTTTTCTGAAATGAAATCAAGGTGGTTGGTTGGTTCATCCAGCAAAAGAAAATTGGCTTCTGAAATCAATGTCTTGGCCAGAGCTACGCGTGATTTTTCTCCACCCGATAATACTTTGATCTTTTTAAAAACATCTTCATCCGAAAAGAGAAAACAACCCAGCACGTTTCTTAACTCTTGCTCCGTTTTACCACTGCCAGCCTGCTTGAGTTCATCCAGAATTTCATTGTCAACATGTAATGATTCAAGCTGATGCTGTGCATAGAAGCCATAAATCACATTATAGCCAACAATACATTCACCTTCTACCTTTTCAGTATTGGCAATAATACGGAGCAGTGTTGATTTACCTTTACCATTGGCTCCAATCAAAGCAATTTTATCACCGCGCTCAATGATGGCACTGGTGTGTTTTAAAATCACCTGACTTCTATAAGACTTTGAGATGTCTTTCATGGTAACGACATGGCGGCCTGAGGGCTGCTTAAAAGAGAAGCGAAAGTTAACAGCGGCAGTATCGTTCACCACTTCATCAATCAGATCCATCCGCTCCAGCGATTTCACGCGTGATTGCACTTGCTTTGATTTGGTTGCCTTAGCCCGAAAGCGTTCGATGAAACGTTCTGTCTGTCTGATTTTTGATTGCTGATTCTCAAATGCGTTGTTCTGAATTTCTTCACGCATTTCTTTCTCCTTCAAATAATACGAGTAATTCCCTTCATAGGTCACCAAATCCTGATTGGTAACTTCTACTGTTTTTGAAATTACATTATTCAGAAACGTTCTGTCATGTGATACTATAACTACAGCACCCTCATAATTGCGCAGGTAATTTTCTACCCATTCAATCGAGGGTAAGTCCAGGTGGTTGGTGGGTTCATCCAGCATGAGGC
>JANOUH010000041.1:0-3135 GCA_031416795.1 Cytophagales bacterium
ACAACTGGCGAGGCGGGCTACTCGATTGGGCGCTGGCTTTTTGTACCAATCTTAGTCCGATCACACCAAACCATAGGAAATAAATTGTCAATGAGATGTTTGTCCTTATCCAAGTCTGGTCGTTAAATACAAAAGCACTCAAGAATCCGATTGTTAGAATTGTCAGCCCAGTCGCCAGTGTATAATATTTTGAAAATTTGTCTTTTATTATTTTTTCAAAGTCCACCCCCAAGAAGATTAGTCCAAGTGGTGCAACTAACAATAGAGATATTACTCTTATCATGACAGTGTGAATGCCGATGTCTGAATTTGGATCCCAGGAGATGATTCCAAAACTTGTCCAAACAAGTCCAGCAGTTAGAATTAGAATCTTGCCAATAATTATCGGTAAGTCGTTTTTTGACATCTTAATAAGTCCTAAACCGAAAGCTAGATTAAGAAGCCCAACTGTCAAGTAGTTGAAATATGCAGCTAACCATCGTCCATTCATTCCGGTCAGATTGAATGAAGCTATGCTGGTCACATTGTCGACCTCTTCAAGTGTCTGCGGGTTGTAAATGAACAATGAAATGAAACCTGAAATGAAAAATATTGTAATACTGAGTCCAATTACTCCAATGGTTCTATTGTTCATAATTTTATTTAAAAGCTTGCGCCCAACGATTGTGTTTCTGCAGTGGTGCGCTTTCGAAGCCGCGTCCTGTCCCACGAAACCAAACGTGGAACGAAGATAAATATTTATAACTTACACCTCACGGCACCATTGCAGAAACATTGTGTTAGCGCCATGTGCCCTTTCTCCTCAGGTAATAAATTGGTCTTCTCTTGTCGTCATGGTTCTCTTAAAAGAAAGGTTTGTCTCCCGTTATGATCGTCAATTCTTTTATTGTCTTTAGTCCCACAGTACTATGTCGTTGTACTGTACCTACTCTTTCGGGTTACGCTAACTAATCTTTTTTATTTTTTTGTAGGCTGAAAATCCTTATGCCCTGCTTGCCAAAGGGCAAATGCGTACATGTTTGCATAGTTTCGGAAACTTACATTCTTCTCATCCGACCAGTGCCCACTGTCATAGTTTACCTGCAATATAATTGGCTTGCCAGATGAATTTGCATTTTGCAATGCAGCTACAAACTTGGCCGGTTGCCATATAGGCACACGGGTATCATTGATGCCTGTAATCGCAATAACAGCGGGATACTTTACACCTGGTGTTACATGCAAGTAAGCATCCATTTCTATTAACCCCATTGCTTCTGTAGAATCTTTAGCCGTACCAAATTCTTTTGAATCCAGAATACCAACGGGCCTGCTCTCGCCCCGTAAGGGGTTGCTTACCGGAACATTGTTGATGGCAGCAGCAAATAAATCGGGGCGTTCCGTGATGGCTCTGCCAATCAAAATGCCACCGGCACTGGTGCCATCACCAATAAGATGTTGTGCTGAAGTGTATCTTTCATTAATTAAATATTCACCACAGGAAATAAAATCTTTCCAAGTGTTGGGTTTGGTGGACTTGAAACCTCCCATATGCCATGCATACCCTTTTTCTCCACCGCCACGAGGATGCGTTTCCGCAATGATAATTCCTTTATTTAATAAGGGTAAATACAATAGTTTAAACCATGGAGAAGAGGAAATCCCATAGGAGCCATAACCTGTCATCAATACAACATTATCTCCGTCTTTTTTAATGTTCTTATTGTAAATCAGGGATAAAGGAACCATAACCCCATCATGGCCCTTCACCTCGACTTCTTCTACTATAAGGTCATCTGTTCCTGGATATTTTGCTGTTGAATTAAATACGCTAATGGATGTTTGATGTGATAGAGGATTATAGTCATACCGGGTTGTGGGTTGCTTCCATGAAGATACATGCAGGATACAATCATTTGTTTTTATATCAAATGTCTGCGCCCATGAATAACCACTCAGGGGGAGTTTTATGGATTGAACTTCACCGTTTGAAAAATTATATTGATCAATTAAAGAATTGATACCGTCTGTTTTTTGTACAAACAAATAATCCTTGCATATGGTAAGCCACTCAATGGTTTGTTTACTTTCTGGGACAAGTGTTTGTGCTTGGGTTACATCAAGTTCATTAAGCGGAGATACCAATACTTTAAAATGAGGGGCATCTTTTCGAGAAAGGAGATACACTTTTTCTTTATAGATAATTGCATCTCGAACCTGATCCTCAGATTTCACTAAGATTTTCCAATTTATCTGGCTTTCTGTCATATTAGGAGCGAAAGTGTAAAGTTTTTTATTCTGGTCTTGACTGCCGCTCCAAATAGTTGCTATGAGATATTTATTGTCCATTGAGTAATTAACAAACAACAGGTCTGCAGCTTTTAAGTCAAGATTGGGATTATTGATGCGGGATAAAATAGTTTTGTCTTTCATTGGATCAGTTCCCAGTTGATGGTACTTCACTGCTATATCCTGGAACAAATTGGTAGAAAGCTGATCGCTGGTTTGCAGGGCACCATAAAGAAACCCTTTACTGTCAGGTGTCCATGCTTGCACAGAATTGACCGAATATAGGCTATCGGAATTAAATTTCTTCGTGTCAACATTAATGACCCTTACAGTAAAAATATCTACTTTGCCACTTTCAATAAGGCCCAGCGCTACCATTTTTCCGTCTTTGCTGGGCAGGAAATTAAAAGTGATTTCTTTTGATTGGCTATTGTCGTAAGTATGCGGATCAAACAACAAAACTTCTTTCCCTTCCTTGCCCTGCCGGTAATAAAGTTTCGCCACATTTTCACCGACCATTGTTTTTTTATAAAAATACCGACCCGATTCCCGACTCGCAACGTGTATATCCGATGGTGTCAATTCATCCAACTTTTTGTATTCTTCCATTAAAGAATTCTTACCCGGAATTTTATCCAGCATCTTATTAGTGAAATCTGATTGCAATTTTATCCAGTCTTGTACTTGTTGATTATTTACATCTTCAAGCCATCGGTAATTGTCCATCACAACTTTACCAAAGATGGTATCTGTTACTGGTTGCTTTGGTGTTTCCGGATAGGTGAAGTTTTGTGCTGCAGAATGATTGCTGATAAATATGGTTACACAGCAAACAGCTGAAGCAAGGGATTGTGTTGAATAATTTTT
>JANOUH010000042.1:0-1775 GCA_031416795.1 Cytophagales bacterium
CAGCGCGAAATTGAACGAAAGTTTTTTGCTTTCACGTTGAAGGGCGAGGGACAGCCTAATTTACCGGAAGCCTATATGTTTGACACGGGGAAGAAAGAATGGAAACAATTTGATGTGTGGCCCCCGAAAGAATACGCACCACTTAAACTTTATTTTGCTGAGAATGGAAAGTTGTTTGTGAATCAGCCCACTCCAAAGGAAGCGGTGTTTGAATACCTGAGTGATCCGGCTAAACCCGTTCCTTACACATCTCAAACAGAAGGTTTAACATTTACACCTCGCGAATTTATGAGTGATGATCAAAGGCATGCTTCCAAAAGACCTGATGTGATCACCTTCGAAACTGATCCACTCACCGAAGATGTTGTGCTGGCCGGAGAAATCATGGCCCGCTTAAAAGTTGCCATGACAGGTACAGACGCTGACTTCATCGTAAAGCTGATTGATGTTTATCCCGACAATCATCCTAACTACGATCATAATCCGAAAAATATTGTCATGGGTGGTTATCAACAATTGGTAAGGCATGAAGTATTCAGAGGTCGCTTCAGAAATGGTTTTGATAAACCAGAACCATTTAAGTCAGGAGAAGTAAGCAGTGTAGATTTTCCGCTTCAGGATATCTTACACACGTTTAAGAAAGGGCATCGCATCATGATTCAGATTCATAGCACATGGTTCCCTTACATTGATCGCAATCCTCAAAAATATGTCGACAATATTTATAAGGCCAGCGAAGAGGATTTCATAAAATCAACGATCAAAGTCTTTGGCTCTTCCGTGGTTGAAATTGGTGGAAGTGAAAAATTAAACACCAAGTTGAATTCCTTCAAGAAGTAGTTTGCTTGACAGGATTGCCATGAGTGTTTAAGTTTTTTTTGAAGTACCTTAGCAAAATATTATTAACAGGAACTATGAAGTTATTAAGTCTCACACTATTGTTGGTAGTTCAGCTAACAGCATTTGCGCAGTTTAAGAATATTAAATTAGCTGAACAGGTTGAAGGTGTATATCCCCCGGTGGAGCCCAGTATTGCAATCAATAAAAAAAATCCGAAGAATATTGTTGCAGGTATTGTACTTGATCGTGCTATTTATTCGATGGATGGAGGAGAGACCTGGAGCGAATCTAAATTGGAATCACCCTATGGAGTGTTTGGAGACCCTGCATTGGTATCAGACTCGAAAGGCAATATTTATTATTTTCATTTAGCAGATCCGGGTAAGCAAAGCGGAAGTAATGAAGATAAGCTTGACCGCATTGTTTGTCAGAAGTCAACCGATGGAGGCAAAACATGGAGTGAAGGCGCTTCGATTGGAAACAATCCCCCCAAAGACCAGGATAAAGAATGGGCAACCGTGCATCCAAAAAAGGATTTTGTATATACAACGTGGACTCAATTTGATCAATACGGTTTGGATGATCCCAATTGTCATTCCAATATCATGTTTAGCATGTCTACCAGTGAAGGAAAAAAATGGTCAAAGCCATTACAGATCAATCAGAACCCAGGCGATTGTATTGATGATGATAACACTGCGGAAGGAGCAGTGCCTGCTGTAGACAATCTAGGTCATGTGTTTGTGACATGGGCCAGTCATGGAAATATATATTTTGACCGCTCTTTTGATGGAGGTACAACCTGGCTTGGCAATGATTTACTAATTGCTAAACAGGAGGGAGGCTGGTCGATGGATATTCCAGGACTGAGTCGAAGCAATGGTATGCCTGTGTTAATGATAGACAATAGCAAAGGCCGCTTGCGCAATAGTTTG
>JANOUH010000043.1:0-2764 GCA_031416795.1 Cytophagales bacterium
GTTTACATCGATCACCTTGTTCAGGTTGCGGGTAACCACTTTGGTGATGTCATATAACTTCTGGTGATCAAACTTTCCATCTTCGGTTACGAATTTAGGAAGTGCAATCGATGCGAGATTACATACGGCTACCTCATCGGGTGATGTGTACTCCATGATCTCGGTGCAGAGGTTACTTGATTTGATGGTACCAAGATTTTTCTGATTCGATTTCTTGTTGGCGGCATCCTTATATAACATGTAAGGTGTGCCGGTTTCAATCTGAGCCTCCAGGATTTCAAACCACAAGTCTTGTGCTTTGATTTGCTTGCGTGCCTTTCCTTCTTTTTCGTATTTCTCGTAGAGACGCTCAAACTCTTCGCCATAGCAATCGGCTAAGCCGGGAGCTTCATTAGGACAGAAGAGTGACCAGTTCTCATTGTTTTCAATACGTTTCATGAACAGATCCGGAATCCACATCGCATAGAACAGATCGCGGGCGCGCATCTCTTCTTTTCCGTGGTTTTTCTTTAGTTCAAGAAACTCAAAAATATCGGCATGCCATGGCTCAAGATAAATAGCGAAGCTGCCTTTGCGCTTGCCACCGCCCTGATCTACATAGCGGGCAGTCATATCGAAGTTTCTCAACATCGGCACGATACCATTGGATGTGCCGCCTGTTCCTTTGATGTAAGAACCTTTTGCACGCACATTGTGAATGCTAAGACCAATACCGCCAGCAGATTGTGAAATCTTGGCAGTTTGTTTTAGTGTATCATAAATTCCATCGATGCTATCATCCTTCATCGTAAGAAGGAAGCAAGATGAAAGTTGAGGCTTTGGAGTTCCTGCGTTGAATAACGTAGGCGTGGCATGCGTAAACCACTTCTCTGACAAAAGATTATAAGTCTCGATGGCAGCAGCAAGATCTTCACCGTGAATACCCACCGCTACGCGCATCAGCAAATGTTGAGGACGCTCAACCACCTTACCGTCAATCTTCATCAGGTAAGAGCGCTCCAGCGTTTTGAAACCGAAGTAGTCATAACTGAAATCGCGATCATAGATGATGGCATCGTCCAATTCGGCAGCATTCTCATGAATTACTTTCCATGTTTCCTTCGAGATCAGCGGAGCATTTTGACCAGTTTTTGGATCCACGTAAGTATAAAGTCGCTTCATCGTGTTGGAGAAGGACTTACTACTCACCTTGTGGAGGTTGGAAACTGCGATACGTGCCGCCAGCCTGGCAAAGTCCGGGTGCTTGGTGGTCAACGAAGCGGCAATCTCTGCTGCGAGATTATCCAGTTCTTGCGTTGACACACCATCATATAAGCCATTAATCACTTTCATGGCCACCTCTACGGGGTTGACAAATTTGGGATCTAAACCATAGCAGAGTTTTTCAATACGGGCAGTGATTTTGTCAAACTTTACGGACTCCCTGTGTCCGTCACGTTTTAATACGAGCATCTATAATAGGGTTGTGTGTTGTTAAAAAAAGAAAGTTTAAAAAATGTTATCGAATGTATCAAAAATCTTCGTTGAGTGAAAACTTCGGAGAGGAATCTTTTTCCATACTGTTCATCACACCGGCTTTTTGATATTCAGCTACGCGTTTTTCGAAGAAATTAGTTTTTCCTCGCAACGAGATCATGTCCATGAAGTCGAATGGGTTGAGCGTGTTGTAAATTTTCTTTCCAACCAATTCGTTCAGTAACCTGTCAGCGACAAACTCAATATATTCTCGCATCTGTGCTGCATTCATACCAATCAGGTTTACCGGAAGCGCATCCGTAACAAACTCTTTCTCGATTTCAACAGCATCTTTGATGATCTCAATGACTTGATCAACAGGTAGTTTGTTCACCACATGTTTTGTATAAAGATGACAGGCGAAATCGCAATGCAATCCTTCGTCTCTGGAGATCAACTCATTGGAGAAAGTCAGTCCAGGCATCAGGGCACGCTTCTTCAACCAGAAGATGGAACAGAATGAACCCGAAAAGAAAATTCCTTCCACAGCAGCGAACGCGATTAATCGTTCCTGGAAACTACCCTGGGATATCCAACGCAATGCCCAGTCTGCTTTTTTCTTCACGCAGTCCATCGTATCGATGGCGTGGAAAAGTTTATCTTTTTCTTTTGGATCTTTGACGTAGGTATCTATTAATAACGAGTACGTTTCAGAGTGAATGTTTTCAATGGCAATCTGAAAACCATAAAAGAACTTGGCTTCCGTGTATTGAACTTCTCCCACAAAGTGCTCAGCCAGGTTTTCATTTACAATCCCATCGCTGGCTGCAAAGAAGGCCAAAACATGCGTGATAAAGTGGCGCTCACCGTCATTCAGATTAAGCCAGTCTTTCATATCCTGACTCAAGTCAATCTCTTCAGCTGTCCAGAAGCTGGCTTCAGCTTGTTTGTAAAACTTCCAAATTTCGGGTTGCACAATCGGGAAGAGAACAAAACGATCTTTGTTTTCTTTCAAAATGGGTTCTTCCTGTAGAGATTGACTCATTGCAAAATATTTTTATGGTTTATAAGTTATAGCAAACAAATGCAGTGGAGCCTTTATCTACTATTGATTTTTTTTGGCAAGTAAGAATTGTGAGAAAGTCACTGTTTCAAACTTCGGCATCAACAAAGATTCGAAATGATGAATGAAAAACAAAGCGCCATTTTTTCATAAATCATGAATGTGATGATGTGCTTTTCATGTAAGTATTTGGTAGATAGTCCCTTTAAATTTTTTTGATGAATTAATAGATGAGATAAAAAAAAT
>JANOUH010000044.1:0-3664 GCA_031416795.1 Cytophagales bacterium
TTTGATGTTTGGGCACTTTCTCAAAAAGATAAACCATTCTTCTGGGTAGGCCTTAAGTTCTTCAATGTTTACGGCCCGAATGAATATCACAAAGGTCGCATGGCTTCGGTGATCTGGCATGCCTACAACCAAATCACCAAGACGGGAAAAATGAAATTGTTCAAGTCGCATAATCCTGAGTTTAAAGATGGAGAGCAGATGCGCGATTTCGTTTATGTGAAGGACGTTGCTGAGGTATGTCTGTTCTTTATGCATCACCGCAAGAACTCAGGCATTTACAATTTAGGATCTGGAATAGCCCGCACTTTCGTGGATCTAGCCAAAGCGGTTTTTAAAGCACTTGGTAAAAAAGAGGAAATAGAATTTATAGATACACCAGCCGATATCCGCGATAAGTATCAGTATTTTACTGAGGCAAATATGGAGAAAATAAAAAAGATTGGATACGCTAGGTCATTCACATCACTCGAAAATGGAGTGAACGACTATGTTAAAATTTACCTTAGTTCTCATTCAAAAATTTGATAACATCAATCAAATCATCTTCCGATTTTATTTTCATTTTTTTATCTTTTAAGAAGACTTCAATCCCTGGGGCCTGTTCGGGGAAAACTTCCAGGATTGATTTTTTTTGAGGTTTTATATCCCTCGCAACTCCATTCTGGTCTATCACAAAGTACAATGTCTTTGATTGAAAACTTTTCAGCGTGCCCGAAGTGCCATAGCCCGCTACGTTATCCTCAATAAATGTAGTCTTATATTTCCTCAGCAAGGTGATCCGACCTTCAAACAGCAGATCAAAATAGCTTATTCCATTAAATCCCTCAACATTATATCCAGTAGAAAATGAATGCTTGTTCACTTTATTGGTAGACGATTCAACAAAACTTAATGTGAACTTAGGATAATTCAAAGCACCTACTTCCATAATCTGACCGTCCTGATTTAATTCGACCTGATCTTTATAGGAATCGTACTTCAAAAGAAGATTACTATAAACTTTGCCGTTTTTATCAGTAAGGGTTCCTGAATTCCAGATGGGATACAAATATGCTGATCCTTTTATATCCTCATATTTCTTCGTTCGGATAACTACGTTATCTAGTCCTTGTATGTTAGTTAATTGTCCCTTTACCAGGCTAACACATGAAACAATTAATAACAGGGTAATTGCGTTCGCTCTTATCATCTTAAAATTATTTTCTTCGCTACCGTTGTATGATTATCAATCATCATCACAAAATAAATTCCCCGCGGCCAAGCATCAACTGAAACATTGATCTCCGAAGACGCGCGTGTTTCATACCATAATTGTCCTGATGCATTTAGGACTCTAATCATTGAGTTTTCAGTTATACCAACCAGTGTGATTTTATCCTGTGCCGGATTAGGAAAAATATTCAAGGAAGGCAACGTGGGATCTGGCAATTCAGAAAGTCCAGTGATCAATATCGTATTAGAAATTCGGTTACATGTGGTACTCTTCGTAAGTATAAAATAGGAGCCTGGCTCTCCGTTGAATGGATAGGATCTACCGTTGGCCTCCTTAATAATTTGATAATCCTTATACCATTCATACTGATCAGCTGGCTGTGTACTGAATAAATTCAATCCATTTATTATTATTTCATTGGCTGAAAGATCATTGATGATGACCGATATTATTTTCTTATATGTTCGGGAATCCTTGCTGTTTGCAATCTGCAGAGAAATTTCAAATTCACCGGGTTGTGGAAATATGACAGCACTATTCTTATTTGTTGCATTGATCAGAGTAGCCGAAGTGCTGTTTGTTTTCCACAGCCATGAATCGATGGCCCCTCCGCTCTTATCAATCAATTGAATCACACCATTGGCGCAATTATAAAGTATATCAAAATCAGGGAATAAAATATCCTCACACTTATCTTTTGCCCAATTGGATGAATTCGTCAACGTACTTGACAATCCTGCATTAACCACGGCATCGCCCGTAACGTCTACATTTTTAATATCTAAATAATCGAAGCAAAGCTTATATCGACCATTAAACTTCAAAAAAGATTTTTCATTTATTCCCTCTAAAACAATGCGATCACTTTGCGATGATATTATCTGAGTGGTTTGAGTTAGGATTTGCTCGGTGCCCGGATCCATGTTAATTATAGAGTTCCCATTTAACATAAGTGACTCAATTATATTATTACCTTTAAAAATCAACTTTCCGGCAACCACTAATTCCTTTAAGGAATTATTACCAACTAAATTAACATTCTGAGTGGTCACCATAATCTTTCCATTAAACGATCTACTCGCTAAATCAATATTTGAATTTTCTGCAGGTGTTAATAACGCCCGATCACTTATTAATTCAATTGTATTTGAGTTTAAATTCAAATCGGTTACTCCTGAAAGAATAGCATCGGTAAGATTTAATGTCTTTTGAGAAAATCCATTCAATTGCAAAGAACCAACTTGAATATTGGAACCAGTCAGATTCAAAGTGCCCGAAACCAGATTGATAGAATGGACCTTCAAACTACCATTAACAATAATCGCAGAATTAGTATTGATTTCAATATCGGTTGTTGAAAAATTATTTCCCGTAGTCAATACTTTGTTTTCGTCATTGAGCGTGCCATCCAGAATAATTTTTCCGGTTGAAGAAATAAATGCATTTTCAGATCCAAAAATAAAATTACCATGAACAGTCAATGTATTTCCATTGAGATTGATTCCGGTATGCGATTTATTTAACCATGTTACTGATCCAATCGTCACATTTGTAGTCAATGAAATTGTTTCATCTGCAAGTGTGAATGAGTTTTCATCTACCACAACACGATTATTTTGATCCGGTATCACCCCAGCAGTAAGCCCTCCACTTGATAGTGCCCAATGAGCAGGATCATTCCAATCACCATAACCATCTATCCAGTAATAAGCAGTTTGAGGTTCATTGATGGACGTGTACGTGAGGATTAATGAAAAATTCTGGCTATCACCTGACAACGAACCTTTGTGATTGATACGTAGCTTATAAATTCTTGGCTCGGGATTATCGAATTCAATCTTCTCAACATTATCCCTGAAATTATCAGCCTTAAATGCACCTTCACCTAGTGTGGACAACTCTGGATTTAATGTCCATGGAAATTGTTGATTGCTTGCCTCATCTACTATCCGCATATCTAAATCATTGACGAGCATTAAATCTTTTGGATCTAACTGTGATCCTACTGGTGTTGCTGCAGGATCAGTCCATGCAATAGTTACTGTGATTTTTGTATTTACCTGAGGGTTTAACGCCAACTCGAAAGTTTCACCGTTAGCTAAAGACAACTCCTCAACAAAGACATTTTGGTTATCGCGCATCAATAATACTTTGGCGGCAGCTTCAACATCTAGCAAGCCCCAACCATAACTATAATCAGGCCCTGGATTTAATCCTGCTTCCTTTGCAGTATGAATAGCTAATGCCTTTAGCGTTGCCGACTTCATAAATTTACCTCCATTCAAGTTCTTCTGAAGTTCTTGAAGTAATACTACTGAGCCCATGGCACCGGGCGTGGCCATGCTCGTACCGCTTTGCCTGGTATATCCATTGTCAGTGAACGTAGAATATATGTCAACACCGGGTGCCACAAGGTCAGGTTTGATTCTACCATCATCCGTAGGACCCCAG
>JANOUH010000045.1:0-8782 GCA_031416795.1 Cytophagales bacterium
TCCGCGTTTTCGTTAGCCTTTCACTCTGCGCGGAGTCCCCGAGGCGGGATCTCCGCTGGGAAGGTTTTCTCAATTTTATTTTTCTATTCGCTCATAAGTAAAGAACCTCTGTTTGAATAACAGAAATGAAATCAACAATAAAGCAGCACCCGTCACCCAAATCATCTTACTCAAAACCAGCATAAAGCAAATCATAAACAACCAGAATAGGTAAGTCACAAACTTATCCGAATCACGATTGGGTTTAAACAAGTAACAGTGAATGGTAATCAGGAACGCACTTGAGAAGACAGGCAATAGTAATAGTTGAATGAAGGAAAGTCCTTTGCCTAGGCTGCCGGTTAATAGTAGAAGTTCGGGTATCATGAGCAGACCGTAGAGCAAAAAATAAGTCATGAAGGTTTTGGTTGTGGAGATGGGGAGACTTCTGGTCCAGCTCAATGATTGGTCTTCAAATACTTTTAGTTTGTTAATCAGATACGTATGCGATAGCAAGGCAAACAACCACGTGATGCCAATGATTCTGAAATCATCGCCTGTCTCCAGCGTCTCTTTAATGATGTAGATCAAAGTCAATGAAAATAGTTTACTGAGTATAACGGCTGATTTTTCTTCTTTGAAAAGATAACCGGCATAGATACCAAGCTGTGTTCGTTGATAAGGTAACATAAGTGTAGGCAAAGTGATGCGTGCCGCGATGTGTTGGTGGCGTATGGTGTGGTTGAGCACCCAGGCATTCATCAGCCATAAGGCGAATTGAAAAACAAAGACGATGGCAACGCTTCCATAAAACTGATGCTGAATACCGATAGCATAGATCGCGATCGTGTAAACAAAGACAGGTAGAAAGGTGAGAAAGCTGATCGTGAAAAAGCAGAAGAAGTTTTGTGTTGATGACAATACAGCAAGGTGATGAATAAAAAGATACGAATCTTCACCGGAAGTTTTGAGCAGGAAATGAAGTGACTTGAGTTGATAAAGCAACCAGATCATCAGCACAATCAATAAAAATATTCCAGAACTCAGCATACCATAGATTAATGACTGATGATAGAAGACAATCTGTGTAGATTCCACAATGCCAAACATGAGAAAGAAAACGAAGAACAACAGTCCCGCGTGATTCTTATAGAACGGCACCACCAGCGCCTTGATCATCAGATGAAGAATGGCTTTCATAGTGCAATGAATTGTGCGGTGTGATTTTCCACTACAATTTTTCCATCGGGCTTAAACTGATCATCCCGAAAGGGTTGATGAGAGCTGAGCAGAAAGGAAGTGCCTTGTGTCTTGCGTTCTTTGATTAGTGCAAACAATAGCGGGAGGAAAATGTCTTCGAGCGTGATCAACGGTTCATCGAGCAGTATGAGTTTGGTGTTGCCTATGAATGTGAGCAGCAGTGAAAGTTTTTTCGTCATGCCGCTGGAGTAGGTGCCTATGGTGTAATCCAGGAAACTGCGCACGCCAAAATAGTCGACCAGCGCTTGCAGACTTTCTTCTTTCTCTTTTCGCGTGTTCTGCACAAATCGGATAAGGTCCCACCCGGTAACAAAGCCCGGAAAAACAGGCTTAGCTTCCGCAAAGGAAACCTGCTGCCGATAGGTCAGAGGATTTTTAACTAAGTCAACAGAGTTCAATAGCACGGTGCCTTCAAACGGGTTGATGCCGGCCACGATTTTCATCAGGGTAGTTTTGCCCGAACCGTTATTTCCTTTGATCCACCAGGCTCCATCGGGAATGATGAGTTGTGGAATCTGAAGAATGATGCGCGACCCGTAAGCCTTTTTGATATCGGTGAGTTGAATCATGATGCAATTACTTAGGGGTGCTTACGTAAACTTTGGTGGTAAGTTAATAGAAAGTCGTGCCCCATGGAACAGAGGCGATATCTTCTTGAAAACGTCCATTCAGATGATGGGAAGCAAAAATTGACTCAAAAGTCGTAATTATTGACTCAATTTTGATATCCCCTTCCTGCGGGTTAAGAGTACTTTTGACCTCAACGCCACCAGGCAATTTTTCAAAATTTATAGTATCACTTTATTAAAAGGATTTAATTATGGACCAGACTTACAGTAACCTTATTGCATATCGCCCACAACCGGGGGTAATGACGCAGAGAATAGTTTTTCTTTTGAAGTTGAAAAGAGGTCTGGATAAAAATCTGAATAAACCCAATTTGAATGCGGAGATCATGGCTCATGAAATGGACATGAGCGAAAGCGCGCTGAACCATAAGCTTGAGTCAATTTTAAATCAGAGCATCAGCGATTTCATTAACCAATACAGACTTCAACGGGCTGCTGAATTTCTTTCAGCCGGATATAAAGTGAATGATGTTTCGCAACGGGTGGGTTTCAAAACGACTTCCCATTTCTCACAAAGCTTTAAAGAGTATTATCAAAAAACACCTTCTGCTTTTCTGAAAGAATCTGCGGATTTTTAACTTATGCCAACGCAGTTCAATTGTATTGACTCTTTGAACGAGGTGCTGTCTACATGATGGAGAAAAGAAGATTGACTCAAAACTTATCGTTATTGATTCAATTTTGCGAGTCCCTGCTTTTTGCTTTCGGTAATTTTGATCTCCGATCAACAGATATTTTTAAAGCTCAAATGGCAATACCCAATCAGAAGTGTCAGCAATGAAACAACCTGATAAAAACCTTCATGCATCGAGCCCGGAACCGGGAGTAATGTCGGTGAAAATGGTTTTTCTTCACAAGTTGAAAAGATGTCTGGATAAACATCTGGATAATGTTAATGTTAATGCCAGGCTCATGGCTACAGAAATGGAAATGAGTAAGAGTACCTTGAATCGAAAGTTGAAGTCCATTTTAAATCAGAGCATCACCGATTTCGTTAAACAATACAGACTTCAGCGATCGACTGAATTACTTGAAGCAGGGTATAAAGTAAGCGAAGTATCGCAGCGGGTGGGTTTCAAGACACCTTCTTATTTCGCGCAGTGCTTTAAAGCGTATTATCAAAAAACACCTTCTGCCTTTCATAAAAATTGAAATTGATTCAAAATTGATAGCTATTGACTCAATTCTGATTGTCCTGCCACTATGCAACAGGTACCTTTAGCTATATAACCAAATCCAAAATCCTATGAAAAAAGTAATTTTTATTCTTGGTATGCTGGCCATTACATTCATCACCAGCTTTGCACAAACTCCTGCTGCAGCACCCGATCCGGGCATCACCGTCTTCATGTACCGCAAAGTATCGGATGACAAAAGAGCGGAATTTATCAAAAGAGAAACTACCTATTGGGCCGAGGTAGCAAAAAAATCACTAGCCAAAGGCAACATTACTTTTTGGGCATTGCTTGAAAAAGTAGGAGGTTATGATATGGAGAATTCTTCTAATTTTCTTTTCATCAATACCTATAAGAATATCGATGCGATGGGTGAAGTTTGGAATAGCGTGGGCACAGCCTTTCCTAACGTGCCTATTGAAAAGATCGAGACCAATTCGATAAGCACCACCACGAGCGTAATTTTTCTTCGAGATGGAGACTGGCAGCAGGCAGCTAATGCGAATAATGAGAAAGACATGAAGTACATATCGATGATATACCACAATGCTACTGACCCCGGTGGATTGATTGAGCTAGAGAGAAAGCATTGGGGGCCTTTCATCAAGTCTTCCATGGATAAGAAGCAGACCACACAAAAAGGTTGGGGAAATGCAGTGGTGCTTTCACCTACGGGAGTAAAAATGGGCTTCAACACGGTGTCCTATGATTTATATCCAACCGTGAAAGAAGCATTGATGCCAACCTGGGATCCAAAAACTGTTTTCCCTGCAGCGGGTCTTGAAGAAATAAACAAGCTGGAAAAGGGCGATCGCAGTAGTGTGGTTTATGAAGTCATTAAAGTGGTATCAAACTAAGTCAAACTATTATACTCATAGTTTTCTGTCATCCTGCCGCCTTCAATTTATTGGAGGCGGCTACTTTTTTATTTCGTTTTGAAACGGTGGGGATGAACTTATGAAACAGTGATTTTAAGGATCGGCTGAACTTAGTGAGAATAATATCAAAGCGATTTAGAAAAATGATTTAGGGAAGACAAGATTGCCCTACATGGAAAAGGTGATGTTGGGTCGGGTGGATGAACCCTGCAAGTAAAATGGAGCAGGCGCAAGGATGAAACCGGGATAAGGTTTATATTTAAGATGACACGATTGCACACTAGCTCCTTGAGGTAACTTAAGGAATAGCTGGATTGCTTGAAAGGAAAAATAAAGCGGTACTATGAAAGCAAAATCAATCAAAGGAAACTCCGCGGAAGAAATTCAATCTGCATTGGAGCAAAGCATGGAAGATGGATTTAAACCAACTCTTGCCTTCGTGTTTATGTCAATCAAACAAGACATAGATGCCGTGCGGCAATTACTTGTCAATCATCACATTCAGATTTTCGGAGCTACTACAGGAGGCGAATTTATTGATGGCGACATTGGCTCAGGAACCATCGCGATACTGCTGGTGGACATGAATCCGGATCATTTTAAAGTGCTGCTGCATGATTATCGGGATGAAGACCCATATACTGTTACGCGCCAGATCGCGACCGAGGCCAGCGCCTCGTTTAAAAACCCGGCATTTATACTTTCAGTCAGCGTAGATGTGAAAGGTGAATCCGGACCGTTGATGGAAGATTTTCTGATCAAAACAATAGAGTCTGTCACAGGAAAAAATGCGATAATCTGGGGTGGCCGTGCAGGCGATGATTTTGCATTTGATGAGACGGTAGTCTTCACTCATGAACTGTCCACTAAACGAGGGATCATTATATTGGCATTGGATGGAGATAAAATTCTCGTAAGAGGTTCAGCAGCCTCGGGACAAAAAGCGGTGGGCACTGAGCGGGTTGTTACTAAAGCCATTGGTAAGTGGGTTTATGAAATTGACCAACAGCCGGCTGCAGAAATGGTGTTAAAATTCCTGGGTCTCCACTTAACACCCGAAGAAGCGCAAACCTATTATCCCAAAGAGACCATTGTGTTTAGTGTTGCTCGCGACAAAGGCGATCCGGTTTTACGGGGTTTGGGTGTTTTTGATTGGAACAATAAATCGTTTCTATCGCTTGGCGACATTCATGAAGGAGACAAGATACGTCTGACTATCGCTCCGGATTTTGAGGTGATTGAAGAAGTAAGAAAAAATGCAGAAAGAATAAAACAAGAGGAATTACCAGAAGTGGATGCCTTGCTGATGTTTTCGTGTATTGGAAGGCTAAATCAATTTGGCCCCCTGGTGGGAGATGAAATTGAGGGCATAAGACAAACCTTTCATGCACCCTTGGCAGGTTTTTTCACCTATGGTGAATTCGGCAGAACCACTAATGGGTACAATGAGTTTCACGCCAATACATGTTGCTGGGTGGCATTAAAAGAAAAATAATAAGAACAATGAAAGCAAAATCAATCAAAGGAAAATCAGCTAAGGAAATTCAATCAGCATTACAGGAAAGCAAAGCCGATGGATTTAAACCGACATTGGCCATCGTGTTTTTATCCATCAGGCAGGACCGGGAAGCCATTTGCAAAATACTGGATGAAACAGGCATTGCTGTTTATGGTGCTACCACGAATGGGGAGTTTACAGGTGAAGGAATAAGTTCCGGTGAAATTGCGGTGATGTTGCTTGATATTAATCCTGCCTGCTTCAACATTTACTTTGAGGAGTTTTCAGAAAACAATTACAGACATACTACACAGGAAATAGCAAAAAATGCATTGAAACAATTTGAACATCCATGCTTTCTGATAGCAGGCAGCAACCTGAACACCGATGCAGAAGAACTGTTGCATGGTTTTGAAGATATTCTTGGCAGAAAGGCAAATGTGAACGGTGGCATGGCCGGAGATGATTATGGATTTAAAGAACAATTTGTATTTACGAATAACAGGTCGAGTAACAATGGCATGGTAGCCATTGCTTTCGATGGAGATAAAATCAATATAAAGGGCCGGGCAACTTCAGGCTCAAATGCGATTGGCACAATAAGGACAGTAACAAAAAGTGTTGGTAATCATGTGTATACGATTGACGATACCCCGGTATTAGACATGATCATAAAATATGGAGGCCTTGAAAACGTAACACCTGAAAATTTTGCGAAGGAGCATTCTATGGCTTTGACGTTGCAATTACAACGGGAAACCGGAGACCCGGTGATGCGGGCCGGGTTGGTGGTGGATTGGAGCGACCATTCCTATTATTGCAGTGGCTCGGTACCACAGGGATCTAAAGTCCGATTTTCCTTACCTCCGGATTTTGATGCCATTGAAAAATCAATTAAAGGTTGTGAGGAATTGAAAGCAACTGAAATTCCCGAAGCGGATGCCCTGTTGTTGTTTAACTGTGGAGGGAGGCTTCTTACACTCGGTCCGTTGATCAACGAAGAGATAGAAGGAATAAGAAAAGTATGGGATGCACCTATTGCAGGTATGTTCTCCAATGCAGAGTTGGCCCGTGCCACTAATGGCAATTTAGAGATGCATGCTTTTACCGCTTGTACAGTGGCATTAAAAGAAAAATAAAACGATACTATGATAGCAAAATCAATCAAAGGCACATCACCGGAAGAAATCAAATCGGCATTGCAACAAAGTATGACGGATGGATTTAAACCCACCCTCGCCATCGCTTTTGTTTCTGTCAAACAAGACCGCAACGCCATCTGCCAGGTATTGGATGAAGCGGGCCTTGCCATTTTTGGTGCTACTACGAATGGCGGTTTTATGGATGACCAGGTAGAATTAGGAACTGCCGCGATCATGCTACTCGATATGAATCCCGCGTATTTCAGAATCTATTTTGAAGAATACCCACAAAAGAATTACCGTGAAGTGGCAGCAGGCATTGCAAGAAGGACATTGAAGGATTTTTCCAATCCTGCATTTCTGATGACCGGAAGCCATTTGGAAACTGATGCAGAGCAATTGCTTTTTGGTTTTGAAGACATCATAGGAAAGCATGTGAATATTTATGGTGGAATGGCCGGAGATGATTTCTCTTTTACGCAGCAATATGTTTTCACCAATGATAAAGGATCTAACAGAGGTATGATCGTGTTGGCGATCGATGAGAACAAAATTAAAATAAAGGGTAGGGCTACCTGCGGATGGAAAGCAGTGGGTACAGAAAGGACGGTCACAAAGAGCGTAGGCAATCATGTGTACACCGTAGATGATATTCCGGTGTTGGATCTTACGATCAAGTATGGAGGAATTGAAAATGCCACACCGGAGAATGGTGGATTTTCCATCGAAGTGGCGGCACAATTTCCGTTGCAGTTGCAACGGGAAACTGGTGACCCGGTAATGAGGCCAGGCCTGCTGGTAGATTGGAGTGATCATTCATTTTATTGCAGTGGCTCGGTGCCGCAGGGTTCCAAAGTACGCTTTTCACTGCCTCCTGATTTTGATGTGATTGATAAAGTAATTAAAGCTTGCGAAGAGTTGAAGGCAACAGAAATGCAGGAAGCAGATGCATTGGTTATTTTCAGTTGCGCAGGCCGATTCATAACGCTTGGTCCGCTGATAGGTGATGAAATTGAAGGCATGCGCAACGTGTGGAATGTGCCCATGGTCGGAATGTTTAGCAATGCTGAACTGGCACGGGCAACCGGGGGAAACCTGGAGATGCATAATCTCACCACCTGTTGTGTGGTATTGAAGGAAAAGTAAAACTTGTTATATCGTAGTAGTAAAAGAAAATTAATTTATCGTGAGCCCACACCTGCAATCCATCCTGAATCTTATTCAACAGTCAGACAGTTTAACCATCGAACAAAAGGAGGTCATTTCTAAATCAGTAAAAAGTGCCGACAAAGAGTTAGAGATCACCGCATTCAAACTGGACAGAACGGAAAAGGTAAAACGAACCACCGCCATCTTACTGGAAGAAACCATCGAAGAACTAGAGCAGAAAAGAAAGGCCATTGAAGAAACCAATGCTGCACTGACAAAATCGCTGGATGAATTAAAAGCAGCACAGGCACAATTGATCCAGTCTGAGAAGATGGCTTCATTGGGAGAACTTACCGCAGGGATTGCTCATGAAATTCAAAACCCGTTAAACTTCGTAAATAATTTTTCAGAAGTGAATACAGAATTAATTGCAGAGCTTAAAGCAGAAAGCGTAAAGCCTAAAGCAGAATGGGACGAGTCTCTAATCAAGGAAACATTAGATAACATTAATGATAATGAGCAAAAAATAGTTCATCATGGAAAACGCGCAGCGGATATTGTAAAAGGCATGCTGCAACACAGTCGTAGCAGCAGTGGAGTAAAAGAACCAACGGATATTAACGCTTTGGCTGATGAATACTTACGATTGGCCTATCATGGATTAAAAGCAAAAGACAAATCTTTTAATGCCACGATGAAAACAGATTTTGATGAAAGTATTGGCAACATCAACATCATTCCACAAGATATTGGCAGAGTGATATTGAATTTGATCACGAATGCATTCTACGTTGTCAATGAAAAGGCTACCCTTCGACAGGCTCAGGGTGACAGCTACGAACCCACCGTTTCCGTCAGCACAAAGAAAGAAGGCAACAAGGTATTAATTAGTGTGAAGGACAACGGCAACGGCATCCCTCAAAAAATATTAGATAAAATCTTTCAACCTTTCTTCACCACCAAGCCAACGGGGCAGGGAACAGGATTAGGATTGAGTTTGAGTTATGATATTGTAAAAGCGCATGGAGGTGAGTTGAGGGTAGAAACAAAAGAAAGTGCTGGCAGTGAGTTC
>JANOUH010000046.1:0-42826 GCA_031416795.1 Cytophagales bacterium
TCCATTGAAAATTCACCCTGGCAATCATTGGGCACAAGGTTTTCAACTTGTATATCTTCTAACTCAAATTGCAAACCTGCTTCACGGGATAAAATAAGAACTTTGCGGGCCACATCCATTCCATTGAGGTCATCTCTTGGATCGGGTTCGGTGTATCCTTTTTCCTTCGCTTCCTTCACTACTTCACTAAACTGTTTCCCTTCCGTAAAAGAACTAAAAATAAAATTCAACGTTCCACTTAACACTGCTTCAATGCGTATTACACGATCACCACTTAACAGCAAATCATTCATGGTATTGATCACAGGAAGGCCCGCTCCTACGTTGGTCTCATATAAAAATTTCACTCCACGTTTAAGAGAGATGGATTTTAGTTTTTGGTAACGACTCAATGGTCCCGAATTAGCTTTTTTGTTTGGGGTAACTATGGAAATGTTTGAAGATAAAATAGAAGAGTAAAATTCCGCCACCGCTTCACTGGAAGTACAATCCACAAAAATGCTATTGGATAGATTGAGACCAATCATATTCCCAAAGAAGTCATTCATACTCATCGCTTCACCGGAATCATTCATGTGCACGACAGCATTCTTTAATGAAAGACCATTCGCATCAAAGAACATCTTCTTGCTATTGGCCACACCCACCACATTAATCTCCAGATGATTGTGAGCAGCCAATTGCTGAAACTGCTTTTCAATCATCGCCAACAACGATTTTCCAATTAAACCAGTACCAACTAAAAACACATTTAATATTTTCCGATCGGATAAGAAAAATGCTTCATGCAAAACGTTCAACGCTTTCGCGATATCCTGCTCATGAACCACTGCTGAAATATTTAATTCAGAAGAACCTTGCGCGATGGCACTGATATTAATTCCGTTCTTTCCTAAGGCACTAAACATTCTTCCGCTGGTGCCCGGGTTGTGCTTCATGTTCTCTCCAACTATGGCTACAATGGCAAGATCAGTTTCCACCAGCACTTCATCCATCTCTTTACCCCGGATCTCATATTGAAATTCCTTTTCGATGGCAGTTTTAGCCTGCTTTACTTTATTCGTTTCAATAGCCAAACAAATAGAATGCTCTGAAGAAGCCTGGCTAATTAAAATGACATTGATTTTCTGATTGGCAAGTGCTCCAAATAATCTCATCGAAACACCAACCACTCCCATCAAACCCGTTCCTTGAATGTTGAGCAGGCTGATCTTATCCATGGAAGAAATTCCTTTGATGATAAGACTTTTATTGTTGGAAGTTTCTTTAATGACGGTTCCTTCAAAGGTGGGGTTGAATGTATTCTTGATCCAGATCGGAATATGATTCACCATAGCCGGCTGCATGGTGGCCGGGAAAATCACCTTAGCACCAAAGTGCGAAAGCTCCATGGCCTCATGATACGTCATCTCCTTTACGGTAAAAGCTTTTTTTACCTTTCGTGGATCGGCTGTCATCATTCCATCCACATCGGTCCAAATTTCAAGTGATGACGCATTTAAAGCACCCGCAAAGATGGCTGCCGTATAGTCTGATCCGCTTCTTCCTATCGTTGTTGTCTCACCCGTTTCTGATGATCCGATAAAACCTGTTATAATCTGAAGTTCATCATGCTCTTTAAAATATTCCTGAATCAACTGATTCGTTGCATCGAAATCTACACGAGCATAGCCAAAATGATTATCCGTGCGAACCACTTTACGAGCATCCAGAAACTCAGCATTCAAGCCTCTTTCCTTCATCGCTTCCGCAATGATGTAGGCAGAGAGTCGCTCACCAAAACTCATAATGTAATCAAGCGTTCTGGGTGTTCTCTCCTTCACCAGGTAAACTCCGTGCAGTACATCTTCGAGTTCATTGAATGTAAATTTCACACTGGCAATAACCGAGCTCTGCTTTTGCATGCCAACTAACTCACGAACCGCTTCCAGGTGGCGTTGCTCCAAGGATTGAAGTTGTTCCTTATATTCTGCTTTCCCCTCCAGCGCCCACGTGCTCAAGGAAATTAAAATATCGGTAACACCTCCAAATGCGGAGAATACTATCGCAATTTTTTCTCTTTGGATATAAGGGCTTATGACATCAATTACGGATTTGATTCTGGAGGAATTGGCTACTGACGAACCACCAAACTTTAAAACATTCATATATTAATTTGCTATCTGATAAAAATGATACTGTCTGAAAGTAATTTTCAACTGGCTTGTGTTACGAGAACTCAACGATGTAGGAGAAAGGCAGATATATCGGGAGCTACCCCGTAATAATAGTTGAAGTCTCAATAGAAATTGAGATCGCTTGCGTAATATGATTGGTGTTCTGAATTAACACGTTGGATACTATTTTACGCAAGAAGCAAATTGACTTCATGTATTGCAAAGTTTTTTTGTGATTTTTGTGAATAATAAAAACGAACAAACACTTATTAGTTAAGTGCCATCGATTGAAATATGACAAGAAAGAAGAAGTATCCACGCGAGTCATTAGTAAGCATGACTGAATTGGTATTACCAAACGACACGAACACACTTAATAATCTCATGGGAGGACGTTTGATGCACTGGATGGACATCGTTTCGGCCATTGCCGGACAGAAACATTCGAACAGCACGGTAGTCACTGCATCCGTTGATAATATCTCATTCCGTTCCCCTATTCAACTTGGAAATGTGGTAACGCTAAGAGCTAAAGTTACCCGCGCTTTTAATTCCTCCATTGAAATACGCATCGATGTCGATGCAGAGAATATCCCGGAAGGCAAAAAAGTAGCCAGCAATACTGCCTATTTTACTTTCGTAGCTGTTGATAAAGAAGGAAGACCCGTGGAGGTGCCAGAGATTGAACCTGAGAATGAAGAAGAAAGAGCTTTATATGATGGAGCATTGAGAAGAAGGCAAATGCGACTAATTTTGGCAGGAAGAATGAAACCATCCGAAGCAAAAGAACTGAGGTCAATATTTGAATTAGAAGATTAATGGATCAGGAAGTATTTTTAACCATCTATCAAGAGGAGATTTTTCAAATCAAGACAACACCATTTGTTGTCATTAATGAACCATGGGAAAAGCTTGGTGAAAAAGAGCGGGAACTACTAACCAAGATCATTTCTGCTTTAAAGATTTCTATTGACAGTATTACTATTGTATCTCAGCCAACTCTGGACCTTTCATCTTTTGCAGGAACAACTCACAAAGTCATCTACTTTGGGGATTTGCCCATTGGAATTTCACGTTACGAGGTTCTTGAATCAGGTGGTCTTTCGTTTGTCTGTTCCGAAAATCTGACTCAACTCATTGATAGCGAGGCTTCCAGAAAACAATTGTGGGTGGCTTTAAAAAGACTCTTTTCAGTCTGAAAAGCGGTCTTACTCCTTCAAATTATTAATATTTTAATTTTTTAGGTCTTCTTATATCTTTGCGGAGCTTTTTGAAGTCCTGCCTGATAGAATTCGGGCAATGGTGGTGTTAATAATTAAATAATCTGTATGCAAAATTTATTGTACGTACTTCCCCTGTTTGGAGTTATGGGGTTGCTCTATGTTGTGTGGAAAAGTGCCTGGGTTGCTAAACAAGATGCCGGCACAGACAAAATGAAAAAAATTGCCGGCCACATAGCGGAAGGTGCTATGGCCTTTCTAAAAGCTGAGTATAAAGTACTCGCCATATTTGTCGTGTGCGTTGCATTATTACTTGCCTTTACTGCAAACAGCGAGACATCTTCACCTTTAATAGGACTTTCATTTGCGCTCGGTGCTTTTTGTTCTGCTCTTGCAGGATTCATTGGAATGCGCGTGGCTACAAAAGCTAACGTGAGAACTACCAATGCAGCTCGTACCAGCCTGGGCAAAGCGCTTGAAGTAGCCTTCACCGGTGGGTCTGTAATGGGGATGGGTGTTGTTGGTATTGGGGTTTTAGGACTTAGCGTGCTATTCATTGTCTATTCAAAAATTTACGGAGTAGATTCTCAAGCAAGTTTAAATCAGGTTATAACCATCATTACTGGATTTTCATTTGGAGCCTCATCGATTGCACTCTTTGCCCGTGTAGGTGGTGGTATATATACAAAAGCAGCCGATGTAGGTGCTGACTTAGTAGGAAAAGTTGAAGCAGGTATTCCTGAAGATCACCCTCTGAATCCAGCTACTATTGCAGATAACGTAGGTGATAACGTAGGTGATGTGGCCGGTATGGGTGCCGACTTATTTGAATCCTATGTAGGTTCAATCGTTGGTACGATGGTGCTTGGAGCTGCGTTTATGGTTCCTGGCTTTAGTGACAATTTTGACGGACTTTCTGCAGTTCTTCTTCCCCTTGTATTAGCCGGTGTTGGGATTGTGATGTCTTTCTTCGGAACCTTCTTTGTGAAGGTGAAGGAAGGCGGCAATCCTCAAACAGCATTGAACATGGGAGAAATTGTTTCATCAGTGGTTATGATCGCAGCTTCATGGTTTATTATTAAGTGGATGCTTCCAACAGAATGGTGGTTCCAGGATCCTCTCTACGCATGGGCTGATCCTGAGAAAGGAAATCTTTATACATCAACTGGTATTTTCATCGCTACAGTAATCGGTTTAGTTGCCGGAGTGGCAATCGGATTAATCACTGAATATTATACTGCCATGGGAAAGAAGCCGGTGCTGTCTATTGTAAGACAATCGTCTACCGGTGCTGCCACTAATATTATTGCCGGACTTGGAGTCGGTATGATGTCAACCATGTGGCCTATTTTGATCATCGCGGCTTCGATCATTGGTGCTTTCCATTTTGGAGGTCTTTATGGTATCGCGATCGCAGCTGTTGGTATGCTTTCTAATCTTGGTATCCAATTAGCCGTTGATGCTTACGGTCCTATTTCTGATAATGCCGGTGGTATTGCTGAGATGTCTGATCTTCCTAAAGAAGTTCGTCAACGCACTGATAAATTGGATGCGGTTGGTAACACTACCGCTGCTATCGGAAAAGGGTTTGCTATTGCCTCTGCTGCACTAACTGCCCTTGCGTTGTTCGGAGCTTTCATGACTACGGCCAAGATCAGCACGATTGATGTTTCTAAAGCACACGTAATGGCAGGATTATTTATTGGCGGTATGCTTCCCTTCGTATTCTCTGCTCTTGCCATGGGCGCTGTAGGACGTGCGGCTATGGCCATGATTGAAGAAGTAAGAAGACAATTCAATGATATTCCAAAACTAAAAGCAGCGCTTGCTTTGATGAAGAAGAATGGCGACATCCCGGTTAATGAATGGTCAGCTGATGAACAAAAGACTTTCCATGATGCGGATGGTTCTGCGGAGTATGGCAAATGTGTTGAAATCTCTACCAAGGCAGCACTAAGAGAAATGGTTCTCCCTGGTGTGATGGCGGTTGTTGTTCCAGTTGCTGTAGCATTTATGCCAGGTCTTGGTGTAGAAGCTTTAGGAGGATTGCTTGCCGGTGTAACTGTTACTGGTGTTTTGATGGCAATTTTTCAATCCAATGCTGGTGGTGCATGGGATAATGCGAAGAAGAGCTTTGAAGAAGGCGTTGAGATCAACGGTCAGATGTTTTACAAAAAATCAGACCCACACAAGGCTGCTGTTGTTGGTGATACCGTTGGTGATCCTTTCAAAGATACCTCTGGCCCATCTCTGAACATTCTTTTAAAACTCATGTCTGTCGTTGCTCTTGTAATTGCACCATTGCTCGTACCAACTGATGATGCCGCTGCAACTAAAAAAGTGACAAAAGAAAAAATGGAAGTTGTTGTAAAAGCAGATGCCGTCAAGACCATTGAGTTGAAATAAGAACTTGTTCGATTGATAATAAAAAGAGTCATGCCAACCAGCATGACTCTTTTTATTACCTTAGTATTGTAAATCATGGCCAAAATGAAAATTACAGTCCTCAGTCTATTCCTGGTGCTTTTTCACAACTTCGCATTTGCCCAAGCTGAAATTAGCGGCAAGTGGAAATCCTTTGATGATGAAACGCAGGAGGCCAAATCGGTAGTTGATATTTTTGAAAGAGAGGGTAAATATTACGGTAAAATTGTTAGACTATTCCGAAAGCCCACAGAAGATCCTGATCCCATATGTACTGAATGCCCTCCCGAAGATCATCGTTTTAATAAGAAAGTTATTGGGATGGAGATTTTGAAGGATATGGAGAAGATTGGGACTGAATTTTCAAAAGGTACAATCTTAGATCCTAAGAATGGCAAAATCTATACGTGCAAAATATGGATTGAGGGCTCCGACTTAAAATTGCGTGGCTATTGGGGGCCATTCTTTAGAACACAAACCTGGAAGAGAGTTGACTAAGATTCTTACCGAAAAAATAGCGACCTTAACCCCTTAAAATATTAACTCATGTTACCTAAAGGTTACCAACTGTGGCGCTGAGAGTATTCAAGTCGAGCTTAGAAATGGACGAAAAGGAGGTCTTCGAAAGAATCAAAAATGGTGATGAGAAGGCTCTGGAGGTCATTTATAAGAAATACTATAGGATGATGACCAAGTTGGTTATCAGCAATAGTGGAACTGAAGAAGAAGCCCGCGATGTTTATCAAGATGCGTTGGTAGTCTTCTGGCAAAAAGCAAGATCGGGTAACCTGGTCATGACAGCCAAAATGAGTACCTATATCTATAGTATTTGTCAAAACCTATGGAGAAAGGAACTGGATAGAAAAAAGAGGCTTTCGAACGAGGAAAAAGATTCAGGCCATGTTATGGATCTTGATGGCCCGGAGAGAAATAAAATTATTGCGCAGTGTCTTGACCAATTAGGTGAAACCTGCAGAAAAGTTTTGGTGTACTATTATTTTGATGAAATGTCGATGCAGGAAATAGCTGAAAAATTGGGATTCGCCAACACAGACACCGCAAAGACAAAGAAATATAAGTGTAAACAAAAATTGGATGAACTCGTGAAGGCTCAATATTCTGAGCATGATTTTTTAGACTGATACAACATGAACAATTTTGAATTAATTGATGATTATTTGACCAACCGGCTCAATGAGCAGGAAAGAAAATTTTTTGAGCAGCAAATAGCCTCGGATCCTGCCTTAAAAGCTGATGTGGATTTACAACGGGAGATCGTTCAAGGTCTCAAAGCTGCGAGAATAGCTGAGTTGAAAGCGATGCTAAGCAAAGTACCGGTTGCCACTCCTACCATATACTTCCCACCATTGCGCATTGCTGCCGGCCTTATAGGAGCTGCCGCGCTTGCCACTGGATTGTATTTTTACACTGAGAAAAATGAAAATTTCAATCCTAATCAAATATCGTCATCGCTTGTTGACTCAATAAGACAGTCTGAACAAACCAACTCTGAAGTCCAGGTTGACAGTATTGTAAACGATTTAAATCAGGATATCAAAGTCGAAAAAAAAGTCAAAAGTTCTGAGACCAAGAGGGATAATGCTCCTGTAGATGAGAATGCAAAAGAAAGTAGACCTTCCATGGATTTGTTGGATCCTACAGGTGACTTAACAGAGAGCAATAATGATAAAGCCCCTGAAACCATAGTTACTAAAGGTGCCACCATAACCATCGCCAGCATTGAAGTCGATGTAAATTCAGCAGAGAGGAAATACAAATCTCACTACCAGTTCGCAAACGGAAAATTGATATTGTATGGTAATTTTGATAATGGGCTTTATGAAATTATTGAAGTAAATGGGCAAAATTCCCGCTCATTATTTCTGTATTACAAAACGGGCTATTCTCTACTGGATGAATCAAAAAAGGAAGTAACGTTATTGAAAGAGATCTCGGATCCGGTTCTTATACAAAAACTGAACACCTTCCGATCCAATTAACAGAAGAACACACAACACCACTTATAAACCCTCCCTCACGGAGGGTTTTCTTTTTGGTCATTTTAAGGGCATGAACGCTTAAAATAGAATAAATCATACGTATCTTTAAGGCTTATGACCAGCCAGGCCAAAAAGTTCAATACCAAAAAGAAGAACTTAGGAAGTTATCCATACATCAGTGTGGTGTTCAGTATTACATTGGCTCTTTTCGTTATTGGTGTTTTTGGTTCCTTGGTTATTTACTCAAAGGAATTGGAGCGACTGGTTAGAGAGAATGTCAAAATTCAAGTCTATCTAAAAAATCAAATTACCGAAACACAACGGGGCCAAATAGAAAAGAGTATTGCTTCTAAAGCTTTCGTCTCGAAAAATCAAACCGCAATACAATTTGTATCTAAAGACGAAGCAGCAAAACAATTTATTGAAGAGACCGGAGAGGACTTCAAGAAATTTTTAGGGGAAAATCCATTACGGGATGCTTACCTGGTAAAGATTCAAGAAGAATACCATCATGTGGACAGCCTCAAGAAAATAAAAGGAGAAGTTGAAAAAATAGGTGGTGTTTATGAAGTCTACTATGTAGAAAATGTAATTGATTCCATTAACAAAAACATAACTAAGATAGCGCTCATCCTAATAGGACTAGTTGCTTTATTATTATTTATTGTAGTGCTGTTAATCAATAACACGTTGCGTCTCGCACTATTTTCGCAACGCTTCCTGATTCGCAGCATGCAATTGGTAGGAGCCAGAAGTAGTTTTATTCAGATGCCGTTCTTACTACGAGCAAGTATCCATGGGTTAATATCTGGAGTTTTATCCGCTGGTCTTTTAATTGCACTGCTCGTGTTTGCCACAAGAAAAATAGAAGATCTGACGCTCATCCAGAATAATGACCGACTTCTATTTTTATTAGGTGCGTTGGTCTTCATGGGTATTTTGGTTGCTGTTGCAAGCACCTATAGAGCGGTGAGTAAATATTTGAAGTTATCATTAGATGAATTGTATTAAATATGAATAAGCTACCATTTGGAAAAAGGAATTACCAGCTAATGTCTTTAGGTGTTTTATTGCTAGCGCTTGGTTTCGCCACCATGGCCATGGATAAGGACCCTTATGGATTTGGGGTTCTCGGTCTTACCCTCAGTCCTATAATTGTAATGGCTGGCTTCATCGTAGAGATCTTCGCTATCCTGTATACTCCCGCAGAGGAAAAATAGTATTCATGTCACTTTTTGATGCCATCATCTTAGCCATGGTAGAAGGGCTTACTGAGTTTTTACCCGTTTCGTCAACAGGCCACATGATCATTGTGTCTTCCTTTTTTGGCATCGCGTCTGATCCTTTCACCAAAACATTTACAATCGCCATTCAATTGGGTGCCATTCTTTCTGTGATTGTTCTCTACTGGAAACGCTTTTTTCAATCGGTGGATTTTTACGTCAAATTGTTTATCGCTATTCTGCCTGCTGCCGTACTTGGATTTTTATTCAATGATTTCATTGATCAAATGCTGGAGCGCATTGAAGTGGTTGCCATCATGTTGATCCTGGGTGGAATCCTCTTTCTCTTCATAGATAAACTCTTTCATGAAACAGAAGAGCGCGGAGAAACCAATGTCACCTATTCAACAGCTTTCAAAATAGGACTGTTTCAAACTATTGCCATGGTGCCCGGTGTGTCACGATCTGCATCTACCATCATTGGAGGTTTGACGCAAAAATTAACAAAAAAAACGGCAGCTGAGTTTTCATTTTTTCTGGCCGTGCCAACCATGTTTATGGCAACCGCCTACAAGCTGCTAAAGTTTTACCAAAGCGGAAGTTCGTTTGGGGAAAATGAAATAATGATCCTTGCCATTGGGAATCTTATCGCGTTTATTGTAGCCATATTGGCCATCAAATCGTTCATTTCATATTTAACAAAACACGGGTTCAAGCTATTCGGATATTACCGGATTGCTTTAGGTGTGATCATTTTAACCCTTTACTTATTAGGCGTTGAATTGAATGTGATGTAATGGAAAATAATATAGACAGGGTCCTTCTTATTGATAAACCCATGCAATGGACATCATTTGATGTCGTGAACAAGCTCAGGGGAAAGCTAAAAATAAAAAAAATTGGTCATGCTGGCACGTTAGATCCGCTGGCCACCGGCTTACTTATTTTGTGTACGGGTAAGATGACCAAGCGCATCGATGAATTTCAGGCTCAGGAAAAAGAATACACCGGTAATTTTGTGATTGGTCAAACCACTCCATCACATGATCTTGAAACTCTTGTATCGGAAGCGAAAGATATCTCATCTATTTCGGAAGAAGTTATTCAGGAGGCCATTAAAAAATTTACAGGTACGATACAGCAAGTTCCCCCTATTCACTCAGCCATAAAAGTTGACGGGAAAAGAGCCTATGCATTGGCTCGCAAAGGCAAAGAACCTGAATTAAAACCTCGTGAGGTCACTGTCTCAGTGTTTGAGATCACCGGCATTCAATTGCCTACGGTAAGCTTTCGCATCATCTGTTCCAAAGGAACTTATATCAGAAGTCTCGCCCGTGACTTTGGAGAAGAATTAGGTGTTGGTGCATATCTTTCGAAATTATGTAGAACACGAATAGGTCAATTTCATTTGAAAGATGCTCTTACCATTGAGGATATCAACCCATAATTAAGATGAAGATCTATCATAGTCTTGATGATTTTACTCGATTAAAATATGGCGTGGTAACCAGCGGCACGTTTGACGGTGTTCATCTTGGTCACCAAAAAATTTTTCAGCGGTTGCAAGAATTTTCAATGAAGAATAATGGAGAAAGCGTAGTGATCACATTTTGGCCTCATCCCAGAATGATTTTGAAACCGACAGATCTCAGTCTTAAACTATTGAATACATTTGAAGAAAAGGCTGAATTACTAAGGCAGCAGCATATTGATCACTTGGTCAGGATACCCTTTACAAAAGAATTTTCTAAGATCACTTCACAAGAGTTTATTACAAAAATTCTGGTTGAAACGATCGGAACAAAAAAATTAGTGATCGGGTACGATCATCGCTTCGGCAAAAACAGAGAGGGAAGTTTTGAACAATTAAAACTCAATGGCCCTGCTTATGGATTTGATGTGGAAGAAATACCACAACAAGATATCGATCATGTTGCCGTAAGTTCTTCAAAAATCAGAAAAGCGCTGGAGGCCGGAGATATAGACACCGCCACCCATTTTTTGGGCCGCCCCTACTCCATAACAGGTCGCATTATCAAAGGTGACAAACTAGGGCGTGTATTAGGCTTTCCTACAGCCAATATTGATATTGATTCGCATGATAAACTCATACCCACGGAGGGAATTTATGCGGTAAAAGTGACACATGAAAAAAGTATCTACGGTGGCATGTTATATATTGGAACAAGGCCAACGGTGGATGGATCAAAAAGGTCAATCGAAGTGAATATTTTCAATTTTGACAGAGAGATTTATGGTGAATCACTTCAGGTATCATTCATCAAACTACTACGCATGGATTCTAAATTTCACGATCTGGAATCGCTTAAAGAGCAATTGCATAAAGACAAAGACGCAGCGCTGGAAGTACTCAATACTATCTAAAAAAAGCTATTTGGAATTTGCCCTGAGTAGTCTGAGATTTGCTTCAAAGAAAATACGATGATCAACAAAGTTGTTTTCGGTGCGGATGAAGCAGTGCATGACATTGTCGATAATTCCACACTTATGCTAGGCGGATTTGGTCTTTGTGGCATTCCGGAAAATTGCATTCAAGCATTACTAAAAAAGGGAGTGACTGGACTTACCTGCATTTCCAATAATGCTGGTGTTGATGATTTCGGAATCGGGCTTCTCTTGAAAACCCGTCAGGTGAGAAAAATGATTTCTTCCTATGTAGGTGAAAATGCTGAGTTCGAAAGACAACTTCTCTCAGGCGAGCTGGAAGTAGAGTTAATTCCTCAAGGAACATTAGCAGAAAGGGTACGGGCTGGCGGTGCTGGAATTCCAGCCTTTTATACTCCTGCTGGCGTAGGCACGGAAGTAGCCGAAGGAAAAGAAGTGCGTGAATACGATGGAAAACTTTATCTGCTTGAACAATGGCTTCGAGCCGATTTTGCAATCGTAAAAGCGTGGAAAGGAGACACATCAGGAAACCTGATTTACCGAGGCACGGCACGCAATTTCAATCCCATGATGGCAACTGCAGGAAAAATAACAATAGCCGAAGTGGAAGAACTTGTACCTCTAGGTGAATTAGATCCCAACCATATTCATACACCAGGAATTTATGTTCAAAGAATTTTTCAGGGTAACAATTATGAGAAGAGAATTGAACAAAGAACAATTTCCAAAATTTGAAGATGTGTCGATTTGAAAATTTGAAGATGTTCCCCAAATGAGAAATGATAAGGACAATCTCATCGTTGATCTGACTTTTAAATTCGCAATGGCAGTTATTGATTATTGTGAAAAATTAGAGAATAACAAAAAATATGTGCTGGCTAGGCAGCTATTAAAATCAGGAACTTCAATAGGTGCCAATGTGCGCGAAGCGCAGAATGCTGAAAGTAAAGCGGATTTTATTCATAAATTTAAAATTGTAGCAAAGGAAGCAGACGAAACTGAATATTGGCTCATGCTCTGTAAAGAATCATAACACTACCCTGCTCCGGAGAAACTACAAAGCATCATGCGTATCATTTCTAAAATCATTAGCTCATCTAAATCATAATTTTCAAATCATCAAAACTTCAAATCAATTATGTTAGATAAAACAGGTATTGCCAAAAGAATAGCCAGAGAGGTTCGTGATGGAATGTATATCAATCTAGGCATTGGCATTCCTACCCTGGTGGCCAACTATATTCCGGCTTCACTAAACGTTGTGCTCCAGTCTGAAAATGGGCTGCTCGGTATTGGCCCTTTTCCTAAAGAAAGTGAAGTTGATCCTGATCTTATCAATGCAGGCAAACAAACCATCACCATGGTACCGGGTTCGGCTTTGTTTAATTCCGCAGACAGTTTTGCTATGATCAGGGGTGGCCATGTTGATCTTACCATTTTGGGTGCCATGGAGGTTTCACAAGAAGGTGATATTGCCAATTGGAAAGTGCCAGGTAAAATGGTAAAAGGTATGGGTGGAGCGATGGACCTGGTAGCTTCTGCAAAGAATATTATTGTTGCCATGCAGCATTGTAGCAAAGACGGAGCCTCAAAACTGTTGAAAAAATGTTCTTTGCCCATTACAGGAATCCGGTGTGTAAAAAAAATAGTAAGCGATCTGGGCGTATTAGATGTGCTTCCTCAGGGGGGATTCAGATTACTAGAGCGTGCCCCAGGAGTTAGTGTGGAGCAGATTATAAACGCCACTGAAGGGAGATTAATTGTAGAAGGAGAAATACACGAAATGCAATTCATATAAACTTGATAAATTTGTCATATGATAACACCTATTATAAAGACAACATTTGAGGAAGAACAATTTAAGAAAGACCAGGCATTTCTGAGCTTGACAGGCTTAGAACGTTTGGACATTGCCCGTAGAGTTAGGGAAAGAATGAAAAAATCTGATGTCAATTATAGCTATCAAGGGCTCAGGGTTAAAATCACCAAATTATAATGAGACCTTTTGATTATGAACATCTGAATTTCATCAAGGCATTAAATACATTTGCCGTCAGATATTTAATCATTGGTGGTCATGCGGCCATTTACTATGGGGTAAACCGAAACACAGGCGATTTAGATGTGCTTATCGAAGCCACCGTGGAAAATGGACATAAACTAATTAAAGCATTACAGCATCTTCAGCTTGAATTGCCAGAAATTGCTGATGATGAGTGGAGAAGCAATCTGGTTCTTTCTTTTGGATTAGAACCAGATGCCATAGATATCCTCAACTATTCTCCTGGTCTTAACTTCAGCGAGATATACCAAAACGCAAAGGAGATCAATCAGGAAGGGGTTGTTGTACCTATTATAGACATTCGTGATCTGCTGAGAAACAAAGAAGCATTAAATCGTTCCGGAGATAAATCATATCTAGACAAGTATGATATTGAAGTATTAAAAAAGATTATTGAAAAAAGTAAATGAAAAAATCAACCATTCAATTCAACATAGATCTTGACCAAAACAATCTACCCGAACGAATACATTGGGATGCCACCGATAAACCCCAGGACACACCTTCAGAAACCAAATCCATTTCCATTTCCTTGTGGGACAGCCAACAAAAAAATACCATGCGTATTGATTTATGGACGAAGGATATGCCGGTCGATGAGATGAAACGATTTTATATTGAATGTTTAGGTGGCATAGCTCAAAGCGTGCTTAGTTCTACCGGTGATGAAAGAATCTCGAATGAAATTAATTCACTTTGCGACAGACTTGTGGAACTCATTCGAAAGGAAAAACAAAACCCCTAAAAATGGCTCAACCATTTGAAAAAAGCGCCTTAGCAATCGTTTGTATATTCGGTTTTTCTTGTAGATTTAGGTATTAAACCCATAATTCTTATGAATATACTCTACAGGAAGGCGTTGATTGCCGCACTCTTTTGGTTCTGCGGCACAACGGCACTCATGGCACAGACTACAACCGTCTCGGGTAAGGTAACAGACGGTGGAACCAGTGACGCCTTGGCAGGTGTTAATATTATTGTAAAAGGCCGGGTAATCGGAACAATTACTAATACTTCTGGTGAATACAATCTCAAAGTAAACATGGCTCCGCCTTTTACTCTGGTTTTCTCCTTTATTGGTTACAGCACTCAGGAAACAGAAGTAAAGAATGCTACAACTACCGGCCTTGATATTTCATTGGTTGAACAGACATTACTTGGGCAAGAAATAGTTGTTTCTGCTTCCCGTATGGAAGAAAGTATTTTACAATCTCCTGTATCCATTGAAAAAATGGGTATCCTGGAGGTTCAAAATACACCATCAGATAACTACTACAAAGGGTTAATAAACATGAAAGGTCTGGATATGACTTCCAGCAGTATCAACTTTCAGATTATCAATGCTCGTGGATTTAACTCAACCGGTAATACTCGCTTTGTTCAACTTACCGATGGAATGGATACGCAAGCCCCAGCACTTAACTTCCCGATTGGTAATTTAAATGGACCATCAGAATTAGATGTTGAAAGTGTTGAATTTATTCCCGGTGCAGCATCTGCTCTTTATGGTCCCAATGCATTCAATGGTATCTTATTGGTAAATAGTAAAAGTCCCTTTGAATATCAGGGATTAAGTGCTTTTGCAAAGTATGGTCTCAATCATGCTGGTGGAGGAACTTCCTATCTAGATAATGGTGGCCAGCCGGGGCCGATTGGACCTGGTTATTCACAACCCATGTTTGAAGGTGCTATGCGTTATGCAAAAGCTTTTAACAACCGCTTTGCTTTTAAATTAGCGGTGTCGTACAGCCAGGCAACCGATTGGTATGGCACTAATTTAAAAGATAAAAATCCAGAGCGCCAGGGAAATCTAAGTTTCAATCCTGGTGCAGATCGAGTTCATGCTTATGGTGACGAAGTAGCTAACAGTCTTGGTTTAGTCAAAATTTCTTTAACCCCAGCATTGGCAAATACTCCGTTGAGCCCATTCACTCAATGGTTGCCTGATCAAGTGGTATCACGAACAGCTTACAACGAACAATATCTGGTTGACTATGGCGCTAAAAATCTAAAGGCCAACATCGGTTTAAATTATAGAATTACCGATAAGATTGAGCTTAGCTATTTGCTTAATTACGGAGCTGGTACATCAGTTTATACAGGTGCTCAGCGCTACTCCTTGAAAGACTTCAACATTCAGCAACATAAATTACAGTTAAAAGGAGACAACTTCTTTTTGAAAGCTTACACTACTATTGAAGATTCAGGGGATTCGTATATCGCTGATTTAACGGGGATCCTGATTAATGATACCTGGAAATCTAACTCAAAATGGTATACTGATTACTCGGTAGGATACCTCTCCTATTTAGCAGGTCAGGCAGCTGCCGGCAAGTATAATCCTGCCAGTGCACCAACCATTACCCAGCAGGAAGGCGCTCACAATTTTGGACGCGGAGCGGCTGACGTTGGGAGATTACTCCCGGGAACAGACGCTTTTGAAACAGCAAAAACTAATGCTCGTAGCAAAGTCATACCTGCAGGTTCGCTCTTTAACGATAAGACAAAACTCTATCATGTAGAAGGTCAGTACAACTTCAAAAATCAAATCAAATTCATGGATTTGATGGTTGGTGGTAGTTATCGCTTGTATGATTTAAATTCTAATGGTACCATCTTCGCTGACACTGTCGGCAATGATATTACAATTCAGGAAATTGGAGCATACCTTCAGGCATCAAAGAAAATCTTAAACGACAAACTTAAATTAACGGGATCTGTGCGATGGGATAAAAATGAGAATTTTGATTCTCAGATTAACCCTCGTATTTCAGGAGTTTATTCATTTACTCCTCAGCAAAATTTCAGAGTATCCTATCAGACCGGTTTCAGAATGCCAACAACACAAAATCAGCACATCGATTTGAATGCTGTTAGTGCTCGCTTAATAGGCGGTCTTCCACAATATGCTGAGGCAAGAAATGTGTACCAATATGCCTATGATCTTCGTTCGGTAGTTTCATATACAGCAGCCGTTGCAGCTAATTCTGCAAACCCAACTGCCATCGGTGATCCTAAGAATCTTGCATTGTTGAGGCCAATCAATGCAGTAGCTCCAGTTAAACCAGAACAAGTTAAATCCATTGAAGTTGGATATAAAGGACTAATCGGTGAAAAACTTCTTATTGATTTGGTTTATTATCGCAACACCTACAATGATTTTATTGCAGCTCAATTCATTCGTAAGGCATCAGGAGTTATTGATATTGGAGGTATGGCCACGGATGTTACTTACAATTTTGATCCTCGCACAGAGCAAAACATTCGGAATGCGCAAACCTTGTTAACACCAATAACTACCATTGGTAAAGAGAATACTTTCAGTATTCCTACCAATGTTGATCGTACATTGACAGCACAAGGTTTCGCCATAGGTTTAGATTATAGCCTTCCCAAGGGATATAAAATTGGTGGCAATTATAACTGGAACAAGTTGAATGATGCTGAACAATTAGCTGCTGATGGTTTCCTGGCAGAGTTTAACACTCCTGAACACAAATACAATTTCACGTTTGGAAATCGCAGAGTAACTGACAAATTTGGTTTCAACGTATCTTATCGTTGGCAGGATGCATTCTTGTGGGAATCTTCCTTTGCTCAAGGAACGGTTCCAGCTATCGGTACGGTAGATGCTCAAGTTAGTTATCGTCTTAAAGAAATGAAATCGGTTATTAAAATTGGCGGATCAAACATTGGTAATGAACGCTATGTTCTTAACTATGGCGGCCCTACCCTTGGCGCAATCTACTACGTTTCAATCACCTTCGATCAACTCATGAAATAACCCTTAGAATGATCATGACTATGAAAAATAAATTTTTAATCTCATTCCTCACGATAGCTACCGTGGGGGCATGTACTTATGATTTCCCTGAACAGGTTGAGCCTACATCAGGAGATGCCAACTTTACGAAAATAGTTTCTATTGGAAGTTCATTAACGGCAGGCTTTTCTAATGGAGCCCTCTATACCGCAGCCCAGCAGGCTTCATTTCCTGCCATCCTTGCCAGTCAGATTAAACTAATTGGCGGTGGAGATTTCAACCAACCTGACATTAATGCTGTTAATGGTTGTTATAATCCTCTGAACTGCGCTGCTGCTGGTCGACTCAGACTTAAGGGGCTGACTAGCCCTAGGCCTACTCCAATAACCCCAGGAAATCCTATTACCCCCTACACTGGAGATAAATCAAAGCTAAATAATTTCGGAGTTTATGGTATTAGCATTCAATTGTCTTTAGCTGCTGCCACCAGTGGGCCTGCTTCTGGCGCTAATCCATATTATAATCCTTATTTCGCAAGATTTGCTGCGTCACCGAGTGTAAATGGAACAACAGGATCCAGTATGATAGCTGATGCTTCTGCCGCTCTTGCCAATGGTGGTACTTTCTTTACTTTTTGGCTGGGAGCTGACGATGTACTAGGCTATGCGCTAAATGGTGCTGATCAAAATGATCCATCCAAACCAATGACTTCTATCGGAACATTTACAGGTGCTTATACACTTGCATTGAATACCGTTTTAGGTGCTAATGCCAATACAAAGGGTGTGGTTTCCAATATACCGGATATCACTAGTCTCCCTCATTTCTCATTGGTCGCTTATAATGCAATTCCGCTAGATGCTGGCACGGCCTCAGTACTTACAACAAATCTCGCCAATAATTATAATGCGTTTCTAAATGGTATGGTTGCCAATTCAATCATTACCGCAGATGAAGCAACTAAACGAAAACTTACTTACAAGGCAGGTCAAAATGCAATTTTGATTAAAGATGAAACGCTGACGGATTTAACTCCTTATATGGCTGGGCCGTATGCTGGATTGCTTCCTTATGCCACGGCCAGACAAACCACTTCTGCAGACCTGATTCCTCTTGGAACTGCCTCCGTATTAGGCGTTCCCGGAACTTTTGGTGTACTTGGAGTTTCAGAACCTTTGGTTGATAAGTATATTCTTATTCCTACTGAAATTACTGACATTCAATCAAGGACTTCCGCATTTAATACTCACATAAGTTCTTCTGTTAGCTCGTCCGATCGACTCACACTCGTTGATGCAGCTAAAATCTTAAAGGATTTAAAAGCAGCACCAGCAAGCATAAATGGTTCAAGCCTTTCCTCTTCCATTTCACCACCGTTTGGTGCTTTCTCAACCGATGGAATTCATCCCAACTCCAGGGGATATGCATACTTGGCCAATAAGTTCATTGAGGTCATTAATGCAAAATGGAAATCTTCTATTCCGCTATGCAATCCTAATGACTATGTTGCCAACGAGCTTCCTATTCCTTAGAGATCACAAAATGCTGTAATAATAAAAAGCCGATTGATTCAATCGGCTTTTTTTATTCTCTCTGATTAAAATAACTCCTTTGCTATTCGATAAATCGGATCCGATTTACCCATGGAATAAAAATGAAGCGTAGGTACTCCTCTTTTTATCAACTCCTTCGACTGCTGTATGGCCCAACGAATACCTACTTCTTTCAGCGAAACATTGTCTTTACATTTCTCTGCTTCCTCCGACAATTCTTCCGGAATATCAATATGAAATGATTTTGGCAAGACCGTAAGTTGTGCTTTTCCGGTTAACGGTTTAAGCCCCGGAATGATGGGTACGTTGATCCCTGCTTCGCGACACGTATCTACGAAATCGAAATACTTTTTATTATCAAAGAACATCTGGGTAACAATGTACTCTGCTCCCATGTCTACTTTCAACTTCAGATATTTAAGATCGCTTTTTAAGTTGGGTGCATTAAAATGTTTCTCTGGATAACCGGCCACACCAATACAAAAATTGGTTGGTGCCGCCATCTCGATTTCTTCATCCAGATAAATTCCCTTATTCATTCTTACCACCTGATCAAGTAAGTCTGATGCATACTTATGACCATCCGGCTCAGCAACAAAACGGCTTTCACTCTTGATAGCATCGCCCTGTAGAACCAGAACATTGTCAACACCTAAAAAATGAAGATCGATCAATGCGTTTTCTGTCTCTTCTTTACTAAAACCACCACAAATGATATGCGGCACAGTGTCCACTTTGTAATGGTTTTGTATGGCAGCGCAAATGCCCACCGTGCCAGGCCGCTTGCGCGTTGATATCTTTTCCAACAATCCTCCATCTTTCTTTCTGTACACATATTCCTCACGGTGATAGGTGACATCAATAAATGGAGGTTTGAATTCCATAAGCGGATCCATGTTATCAAACAGATTCTTAATATTCTCACCTTTTAATGGTGGCAATATCTCAATGGTGAATACCGTTTTACCGTTCGCATTTTTAATATGATCTACAACTTTCATATGAATGATTTGATAATTCGTTGATTTGATAATTTGAAGATTGAAAGTCTATTTTAAAATCATCAAATTGATTAATTATAAGACAAGTTAGGTGATAGCCATCTCTCTACTTCTTGTATACTCATTCCCTTTCTTCTGGCATAGTCTTCTACCTGATCTTTTTCAATTTTTCCAAGACCGAAATACTTTGAATTCGGATTTGAGAAATAGAAACCACTCACAGCAGCTCCTGGATACATCGCATAGGATTCGGTGAGCGTTATTCCCACTTGGTTTGCATCGAGCAGTTCGAATAATAATTTCTTTTCCGTGTGATCAGGACAAGCCGGGTAACCTGGCGCAGGACGAATGCCATCATATTCTTCGGAGATTAATTGTTCTGTCGTTAGATACTCTTCATTTGAGTAACCCCATAGCTCTTTACGTACCTTTTCATGTAAACATTCAGCGAACGCTTCCGCTAAACGATCGGCAAGAGCTTTCGCCATAATTTCAGAATAATCATCATGGTTCGCTTTATGCTTTTCAACCAGCAACTCCAATCCAATGCCAGCGGTCACAGCAAACATACCAAAGTAGTCCTGACCTTCTTTGGGCGAAATAAAATCAGCCAGGCAAAAGTTGGGAAGATTTTGTGCTTTCTTGTTTTGCTGACGCAGAAAATGAAACGTTGCTTTTGGTTGACCTTGGTCTGTTAATAGTTCAACATCATCTCCTCTATTGACGGCCGGATAAAAAGCAACAACACCATTTGCCCTAAGGCTCTTGTTAGCCACAATTTCATCTAACATCTTGTTAGCTTCTTCAAACAATTTTGTTGCCTCAACACCCACCACGGCATCTTTTAAGATGCCCGGATATCTTCCTGCCAACATCCAGGTTTGAAAGAAGGGAGTCCAATCAATGTACTTTTTTATTTCTTCCAATGGATAGTTTACCAATTCTTTTCTTCCGGTAAATGTTGGCTTCGTAAACTGAATCTGAGACCAATCCATTTTTGTACGATTCTTTCTAGCCTGATCTAATGGAATATAATTCTTCAATTGCTGCCGGCCTTCGTGATCCTTGCGAAGATCAACATACTCCTGTTTGATTCTTGCTTTGAAAGCCCCACGTGTGGCCGGATTAATTAATTCACTGGCCACCGGCACAGAACGAGAAGCATCCAGTACATGAACCACCACGCCCGAATAGACAGGATCTATTTTTACAGCCGTATGAATACGGGATGTAGTAGCACCACCAATCAACAATGGTAAATCCATTTTTTCACGCTCCATCTCTTTAGCGAAATGAACCATCTCATCCAATGAAGGTGTGATCAATCCGCTCAAGCCAATCACATCCACCTTTTCGCGCTTAGCCGCTTCTAGAATTTTTTCGGCAGGCACCATGACCCCTAAATCAATGACATTATAATTGTTACAGGCTAACACTACTCCAACGATGTTCTTTCCTATGTCGTGCACATCCCCTTTCACTGTAGCTAAGAGAATCTTTGCCGCTGCTTGTCCTTCATTTCCACTTCTCCGTTTCTCTTCTTCCAGAAATGGCGTTAACCAGGCCACTGACTTTTTCATCACACGGGCACTTTTTACCACTTGCGGTAAAAACATTTTTCCCGCTCCGAATAAATCGCCCACCACATTCATTCCCACCATGAGCGGCCCTTCAATCACATTCAACGGCTTACCATATTTATGAAGCGCTTCTTCAGTATCGGCATCGATGAAATCAATGATGCCTTTTACCAATGAATGATTAATGCGTTCTTCCACCGTTCCCTTTCTCCACTCATCATCCAACTCTTTTTTCTTTGCGGATCCTTTTACAGTTTCAGCAAATTCCAAAAGACGTTCTGTTGAATCTTCTCTTCGATTCAGTAATACATCTTCTACACGTTCCAATAAATCTTTAGGAATTTCATCATACACCTCCAGCATGGTCGGGTTCACAATCCCCATATCCATACCATGTTGAATAGCATGATATAAAAATGCCGAATGCATCGCTTCTCTCACCTTCTGATTTCCGCGGAAGCTGAAAGAAACGTTACTTACCCCTCCACTAACGTGTGCGTCAGGCAGATTCTCCCTGATCCATTTCGTGGCCTTAAAAAAATCAAGTGCATAGTTTCTATGCTCATCAATTCCTGTCGCAACTGGAAAAATATTCGGATCAAAGATGATGTCTTCGGGCGGAAAATGAACCTGGTAGACAAGAATATCATAGGCCCTTTTACAAATATCAATTCTGCGTTGATATGTATCGGCCTGACCTTGTTCATCAAACGCCATGACTACCGTGGCGGCTCCATACCTTCGTACCAGTTTTGCTTGTTTTATGAATTCTTCTTCACCAGCCTTTAAGCTAATGGAGTTCACAATGCCCTTGCCCTGTAAACATTTTAATCCAGCCTCAATCACTTCCCACTTCGATGAATCAATCATCACTGGGATACGAGAAATCTCGGGTTCCGATGCCATGAGATTAAGGAACCGGACCATAGCTGACTTCGAGTCCAGCATGCCTTCGTCCATGTTCACATCAATCACCTGGGCTCCGCCTCTTACCTGATCTAAAGCCACACTGAGTGCTTCATCAAATTGATCATCCTTGATGAGCTTAAGGAATTTCGCAGAGCCAGTCACATTCGTGCGCTCACCAATGTTGACGAAATTAGAACCGGGAGTAATGACTACCGCCTCAAGTCCGCTTAGTTTAAGGGGTCGATGGTCGATAGTCGATGGTCGATAGCTCATTAGCGAATTGAATTACGTAATGCCTGTGTACTTTTAACAAGCTCAGATGAATAATTATAGAAATGATCAAACTCCTGTTCAGTAACAAGATTTCTCCGCTTAGCCAGATAAAAGCAACTCACTACTTCAATAGACGAACGTATTGCCATACCTAAAAAACGCCTGAATTCTGGATTAGTCTGACCTGTAGAACCTTCTGCAATATTTAATGATATTGAATCGGAGGCTCTTTGCATCTGTGATGTTAAAATGAATAATTCCTTTTTAGGGAATTTTTCAATTAATTCAGAAATCTGTCCGGAAAGTTCAACCGAGCTTTGCCAGACTTTCAAATTCTCAAATTTAAACGCCATAAATTATGGTTTATTAACTATGGACTATTGACTGCTAACCATGGACTTTCCGTGGTTTATATTTCTTCGCAACCTCGGCAATCACACGAATGTGATCTGGAGTGGTGCCACAACAGCCTCCCACAATATTGACAAGTCCTTCTTTCAAAAACTCTTCCATCTCCGCTCCCATCTCCTTCGGTGACTGATCATAATGACCAAACTCATTGGGTAAACCGGCATTTGGATAAGCGCTAACAAAGAAGGGCGCGTTTTCATTTAACACTTGCAGGTATGGACGCAATTGCGCTGCACCTAATGCGCAGTTCAAGCCGATACTCAATAATGGAACATGTGAAAGCGAGATCAGGAATGCATCCGTTGTTTGTCCAGATAATGTACGACCACTGGCATCCGTGATTGTTCCGGATACCATTACCGGAACTTGTTTTCCTGTTTCTTCAAAATATTCCTGAATGGCAAACAATGCAGCTTTAGCATTGAGTGTATCAAAAACAGTTTCAACCAGCAACACATCAGCACCACCATCCAACAATCCTTTCACTTGTTCCTGGTATGCGATTCGTAAATCATCAAATGAAACTGCACGATAGCCAGGATTATTTACATCAGGTGATAAGGAAGCTGTTCTATTCGTTGGCCCTAATGCACCGGCCACAAAGCGAGGTTTGTTTGGGTTTGAGTTTGTTATTTCAACTGCAACATCTTTAGCAATTTTGGCCGATTGATAATTCAATTCATAGACAATGTGCTCCAGATGATAATCCGCTTGCGCGATGGATGTACTACTGAATGTATTGGTTTCGATGATATCAGCACCTGCCAGTAAATATTGACGATGAATATCTTTGATGATATCAGGTTGGGTGATGGATAACAAATCATTGTTACCCTTCAGTGGAGATTGATGATCTTTGAAACGATCACCTCGGAAATCAGCCTCTTCCAACGTGTGTCGTTGGATCATGGTACCCATAGCACCATCCAGTACTAAGATTCTCACCTTTAAAATTTCTTCGATTTTATTCACTCTTTCTGTTTTAAGTTTTTTTCCAGAAAGAGCCTGATGAGGGGCCGCCTATCTTCTCTGCATACGATTGTTCTTTGCAGAAGGGAGTTAGCACCAAGTTATCAGCAAGGTTGCTAAGACGTCAACGGGCCCTTTCCCTCAGTCTTTCTGGATAAGCGATGCAAAGAAAAGCATTAACATGGTAAAAATAAAGATTCGATGTGCTTATTTTGCAGGGCTAATAGTCATTAACCATCTACGTTGAAACTCGCTGCCATAGACATTGGTTCGAACGCCATTCGCCTTCAAATCTCTACCATCTACGATAAAGGTCCAAAGCTGCTATTTAAAAAATTAGAATACGTTCGCTTTCCTCTTCGTTTAGGTCATGATGTATTCAATGATAACCGCATCAGCGAGCCGAGCAAGCAGAAGTTTAAAAAGCTGATGAAGACCTATAAATTACTGCTTGAACTATATGAAGTGGACGACTATATGTTTTGCGCCACTTCAGCGATGCGGGAATCTGAAAATGGACAAGAGTTGGCGGATGAAGTAAAGGATGAAATTGGAGTGACCATAAACATCATTGATGGACTTCTCGAAGCAGAATTCATCAATCGGGCAATTGCCTCTTATCTGGGAACAGAAACCTATTTACATATTGATGTTGGTGGTGGTAGCACGGAATTAAACTTATTTGTAAAAGGGATCAAAGTCAAAACCAGGTCCTTTAAGGTAGGTTCTGTGCGTATACTGGAACATCACGACTCCCCCATTATGTGGACTGACATGGAGAAGTGGGTGAAAGATAATGTGAAGAAAGAGTACGGCAAAGTGACTGCGGTAGGTACCGGTGGGAACATCAGTAAGATTTTTGAATTGGCAAAGAAAAAAACCGGACAAGCACTGCCCATCAAAAAAGTAAAAGATATCCGAAAGATGATTGAAGGATATTCATTAGATCAAAGAATCTATGAACTTCAAATGAATCCTGATAGAGCTGATGTAATTGTTCCTGCTGCCGGAATCTATTTGCAGGTGATGGAGTGGGCACACGCCACCAACATTCTTGTGCCTGATGTTGGTTTGAAAGACGGTATCCTGTTACATCTTTTTGAAAAAAATGTGTCTCAGAAAAAAATAGAATTCAAAATAGGACGCTTCTAGAACAAACTCACATCCTTGATGGTGTCCTGCGTTACCTCAAAGAACTCCTTGTGAATATTGAACGGAGGTTCGCCATACTGTTCTTTGATCACATAGCTTCCATCTTCGCGCATCGTATACGCATTGACATTATCCTTCAAGTTGAACCTGAGAATATTCATGGCTTGCTTCTTAAGAAGATCTTGTTCTAAAGAGAATAGAGATTCTATCCTACGATCAAAACTTCTTACCATCGCATCGGCACTTCCGATATATACTTTAGGATGATCCGCATTATGGAAATAGTAAATCCTCGAATGCTCGAGATATTCTCCTACTATGGAGATAACTTCAATATTTTCGCTTAGCCCGGCTCGTCCCGGCCGCAGGCAACACATGCCTCGAATAATCAACTTAATGGTAACTCCAGCCTGCGAAGCTTCATGTAATGAATCAATGAATTCCTTATCCTGAAGGGAGTTTAACTTTATGACAATACCTGAGGGCAATCCCTGCCTTGCATTTTCTGCTTCACGCATGATCAAATTGCAAAGCTGAATACGCATGTCGCGGGGCGAGGTAATCAGATTTCGGTAAGCCGATGGTTGTGAATGCCCGGTGATGACATTAAAAAACTCCGACACATCATTGGCATACATTTCATTGGTTGTGAGTAAACCAAGATCAGTATAAAACCGAGCCGTAACTTCATTATAATTTCCACTGGAAAGATGAACATAACGATACACGCGATCCGGTTCGTTGCGAACAATTAGCAAAAGTTTGGTGTGTGTTTTTAAACTGCTTACACCATAAATCACAAAGCAACCTGCTTTCTGCAATCGCTGTGCTTCTCGGAGATTGTTCTCTTCATCAAAACGTGCTTTTACTTCAAACAACACCGCTACGTGTTTACCGTTTTCCGCAGCCCTTAACAATGCGGCCGTTATTCTGGAATCTTTGGCAACACGATATATGGTAATTTTAATGGACAATACTAAGGGATCTTCAGCCGCTTTCTCAATCAACTCAAGAACAGGATCCATGGAATCATAAGGATGATGTAAAAGCACATCGCGTTCCTTGAGTACTTCAAAAATATCACGTGTGCCGAATTCGGGAAAAGCTACCGGCATTCTAGGAGGATGCAAGGGCGCACGCTTGTCCTTAAACTCTTTATGATTAATGATTTGATTGATGCCTGTAAAATCAATCATCCCCTCCTTGGGGATATGAAAGATATTAAGCTCATCAATATCCCACTGAATTTTTAAAAGGCGCACCAGCCACGGATCAGGGTTCTCCTCTATGTCCAACTTCACTACCCTACCTGTTCTTCGGGTTTGAAGTTTCCTCTTGAGTTCAAGAAGAAAATTGGATTCGATGTCTTCACTTTCTTCGAGCGTAAAATCGCCATTTCTATTAATGCGAAACAGGTTGACTGCTTCGATTTCAATATTCCTGAATAGATGATGAATGTTATAACGAACAATTTCTTCCAATGGAACAAACGAAACGAAATGATCTTCATTGACAATTTCAAAAAACCGGGGGATGTTACTGGGCACCTGGATAAATGAAACACGCTGTTGATTGTTTACATCCTGAGGTGCCTTGGTAATCACCCCAAATAACAACCGGTTATATTTTAACACCGGGAATGTATGATAGCTGTCAAACATCATGGGTGTAAGCATCGGATAAATCGTCTGTTGAAAATACTGATTTACCTGCTCCATCTGATCCATAGTCAGGGTGTCATAATCGGCAATGCGAAAATTATTTTTTTCAAATAGAGGCTTGAGCTTTTTGATGTAATACTCGTTCTGGTCATGCACCAATCGATGAACCTCATTCATCATGTATTGACGAAATGGGTTTTCCCTCAGACCGCTATAGTCATATCGCTCTTTTCCATAATCAATGTAATTGTACAAACTACCTAAACGAATGGTACAGAATTCATCGAGATTAGAAGCGGTGATCGCCAAAAACTTTAAACGCTCAAAGATGCTGCGATCAATATGCTTGGCCTGGTCTAGTACACGATAGTTGAACTTAAGCCAGCTCAGATCACGGCTTATGTAATTACTATCCAGAATCTGCTTATGAATTAGATCCTGAGGCTTATCTTCCGCCTGCTCACTCAAATTGGAATGCTCTCCGATCATATATCAATTCGGGCGTACTTGGCATTCTTCTCAATAAATTCCCTTCGTGGTGCTACCTCATCTCCCATCAACATAGAAAATAAGTGATCGGCTTCAGCAGCAGACTCAACGTTTACTTGCTTTAAGGTACGTCTGACTGGGTCCATCGTGGTTGACCAAAGTTGTTCAGGATTCATTTCTCCCAAACCCTTGTAGCGCTGTATGCCCACGCTGTCTTCGTTTCCACCTTTGCTCAACTCCTTCACGATAACATCGCGCTCTTCTTCATTCCAGCAGTAACGCTCTTCTCTGCCTTTCTTAAGCAAGTAAAGGGGTGGCAATGCGATGTAGACATAACCCTGCTCAATCAAGTCGCGCATGTAGCGGAAGAAAAACGTTAAAATCAATGTACGAATGTGACTTCCATCCACATCAGCATCCGTCATGATGATCACTTTATGATATCTTAATTTGGTAAGATTCAGTGCTTTATTATCCTCGGCAGTTCCAAAGCTTACCCCCAGGGCGGTGATCATATTCTTGATTTCCTCGTTCTCATAGATCTTGTGCTCCTGGGCTTTCTCCACATTCAAAATCTTACCCCGTAAAGGTAATATCGCCTGAAAATGACGATCGCGACCCTGCTTGGCAGATCCTCCTGCCGAGTCACCTTCCACCAGATATAATTCACATATAGCGGGGTCTGAACTTGCACAGTCAGCAAGCTTACCAGGTAAACCTGTTCCTGATAGTACATTCTTACGCTGCACCATTTCTCGCGCCTTGCGTGCGGCTATGCGTGCCAGTGCGGCTAAGATGACTTTGCTCACAATGAGCTTGGCTTCTCTTGGGTTTTCTTCTAAATAGTTATTAAGCATTTCTCCAACCGCTATGTCCACAGCTCCCATCACTTCAGAGTTACCCAATTTGGTCTTGGTCTGCCCTTCAAATTGTGGTTCGGCTACCTTTACGGAAATCACCGCAGTTAAACCTTCTCTAAAGTCGTCACCGTTGATCTCGACTTTTGCCTTTTCCAACAATCCTGACTTATCGGCATAGCTCTTCAGCGTGCGGGTAAGTGCCCTTCTGAAACCGGCTACGTGCGTGCCGCCTTCGTGGGTATTGATGTTGTTTACATAAGAAACAAGATTCTCGCTATAGGAGGTATTGTAGCCCATGGCCACCTGCACCGGAAATTCACCTCTGTCATTCTCAATAAAAATGGGTGTAGGAATCAGTTTCTCTCGGGTAGAGTCCAGATATTCAACAAATTCACGTAAGCCACCTTCTGATAAGAATGAAGTTGTTTTCGGCTCTCCGTTTTCATCTTTATCCCGAAGATCCTTGAGATTAAGTTTGATCCCGGTATTCAAAAAGGAAAGCTCACGCATGCGGGAAGCCACCGTTTCATAGTTATATTCTGTGGTGAGTGTGAATACTTCTGAGTCAGGTTTGAAGCGAACCGTAGTGCCTCTGCGTTCAGAGTCACCAATCACACGAACCGGATATTGAGGAACCCCGCGATGATATTCCTGCTCAAATATCTTTCCTTCACGGTATACGGTTACATGCAGTACTGAGGATAGGGCATTCACACAGGAAACACCCACACCATGAAGTCCACCAGATACTTTATAAGTGTCTTTATCAAACTTACCTCCTGCATGGAGCACCGTCATGACTACTTCCAATGCCGAACGCTTTTCCTTTTCGTGCATATCCGTAGGTATGCCCCGACCATTATCTTCGACCGTAACCGAATTGTCTTCATTGATCGTAACATGAATATCATCACAATATCCGCCCATCGCTTCATCGATGGAGTTGTCAACAACCTCCCAAACGAGGTGGTGAAGCCCTTTTATACCAATATCACCGATGTACATGGCAGGTCTTTTACGCACTGCCTCAAGCCCTTCCAGTACCTGAATATTACTTGCTGAATAATTGCTTTCGTTCCTTGTGTTTTGTTCGCTCATTGTGGTTTTTTATAACCTTCAAAAATACGGTTTTAATAGGCGTTTAAGGTATTTATTAGTTAAAAAACTCAAGTATTTTTTTACCTCTTACACTTTGTCAAACTGGCTCTTGAAGATGATTAACTAAATAATTAGTTTTAAGAGCTTAACCCCAACAGGATGAAACGTTTTCTGGTGCTATCAACCTTGATGATTATTCATTTCTCGTTGTCAGCACAACATCAATTTTGGGTTGTGGAAGTACCCATCTTCAAATCGGCCCCTGACTCCATCGCATACACCACTTCACAGGCAACATTTCAAAAGATGGTAGCTGGCCAGATCAAACATCTACCAGCCGATAGCGTGCTCAATGTCATGCGAATGATCGGGGAGCGAAGTATTATCGGGAAGAGAAAAACATATCATACCTCGCCAAATTTCTTTCCATTCGATAGTATGTCAGTAATTAATAACACGGATCAAATTACGAAGCTTAGCATCTCCAATACTAAAATAAAGCGTCTTCCTAAAGAGGTATTGAAATGCAAAAATCTTGAATTTCTTGAGTTGGCAAACACCCAGATAAAGAGATTATCAAAACTTAATAAGCTCCCAAATTTAAAGAGTGTTTATATACTGAATAGCAAACAGTTAAAACCACTTAAGTTAAGTAAAACGAAAAGCATAAAAACCTTCGGAATGCGAGGTGAAAATCCTACCAATCTTCCCAAGTCATTCAGGAAGCTAAGCAGTCTTGAGAAACTTGATTTGGCTGATAATAAGCTCACCCAATTTCCTACCGGGATACGAGACAATACGTTCTTGAAAGAAATTCTATTGAGCAGCAACAGCCTGACGCTCGATGATGGCCATATGGAAGGATCAGCATCTCTTGAGAAAATTGAATTACAGAAGAACAAAATAAAAATGATACCGGCATCAATCGATGGCTTTCCTAATCTGAAGAAATTAACGCTGAACTTCAATGCCATTGAAAAAGTAGCAGACGAGATTTCAACCTTAACAAAACTGGAGCAGCTTTCCTTTTATAACAATAAGCTAACTTCTCTCCCTGATGGTATCTACAACCTTAGCGGTTTAAAAGAAATTGACCTCTACTTTAACCAGATTGAACGAATCGATGATCGGCTTGGAAATCTTAAGGCCCTTGAGGTATTATTCCTCTCCAACAACAAACTCGTCAGCTTGCCAGAAGCTGTCGGTTCAATGCCAAACTTAAAAGAGTTATACCTCTCGAACAATCGCCTAAGTGATCTGCCCAAAAGCATGAGCAAGCTTAACGATTTGAGGGTGCTTCGGATCAATAATAACTACTTAACCCAAGTCCCAGGAGATTTACTTAAGTTAAACAGCCTTGAAAATATTGATATTTCAAGCAATAGGATCACCGAACTACCAGAGGAGGTTGTTGGCCTGGAACACCTCAAATTGCTGGTGATGATGAACAATCCATGGGATAGCCCATCCAAAGAAAGGCTACCCACGTTTACCGAAAAGCTTCGTAAGAAGGATGTAGTTGTCCACTCGGACTAAGCTTTTCTGGCAGCGGCTTTCGGCTGCTTTGACTTGCCCTTATCTTTCTTCTTACCCTTCTTCTTCCCGTTGTCGTTACCATTTTCTTCCTTCTCACTCATCAATTGCAACTTGGCCTTTTGAAGCTCTTCCTTTTGAGCTTGTGTTACAATTGGATAATTGATCTCCAGTTTAGCAAACTGACGGGCTATTACAGCGGCTATGGCCAATCGGGCAAACCACTTATCATCAGCCGGAATTACAAACCACGGGGCAGTTTCCGTTGAAGTCGCGCTCATGGCATCTTCATAAGCTTTCTGGTAATCATCCCAAAAGGCACGTTCCTTCAAATCACCAAGAGAGAATTTCCAGTTTTTACTAGGGTCTTCAATCCTTTCCAAAAAGCGCTTCTTCTGTTCCTTCTTCGATACATTTAAAAAGAATTTCAGGATGATCGTACCATTATCGGTAAGGTTCTTTTCAAACCGCCTGATCTGCTTATAGCGATTTTCCCAAAACTTGCTATCTATTTTCTTCACCGTTTCCACTCCCGGAAGATGCTCATTTAAAATCCACTCGGGGTGAACTTTTGTTACCAGCACGTTCTCATAATGAGAACGATTATGAATAGCGATCTCTCCGCGGGCCGGTAGTGCCATCTCATGTCTCCAGAAAAAATCATGGTCAAGTTCATGTGAATTGGGCGCTTTGAAACTGTAGACCTTAACACCGAGGGGGTTAAACCCAGACATGATGTGTTTTACCGCACCGTCTTTACCTGCAGCATCCATTGCCTGAAAAACAATCAACACACTAAAGCGATTATGAGCATACAATTCATCTTGCACTTCTGCGAGATGCTTGCGGCCATTTTCCAACATCAGCTCTGAGTCTGCTTTGGTTAACGTCTTGCCTTTATATTTTGTAGAGAAATCTTTTAGCTTAATCTTCTTACCTGGTTTTACAGTTAGATCTTTAAGTTGGATAATTTTTTCATCAGTAAGCATAAGGTTAGGGTTTTGTTGCTTCAAGCTAATCAATTGTGAGGAACCCGAACTATGATTTAAATCACTTTTTATAAGATTATTTATCGTGCTTACAATACGGTTCTTAAAGATTTTTTTTATATTGTTATGACTTGAACAGGTCATTATTAGCCATGAAGAAATTCTCCACCGTCATCCTGATAAGCGCCTCTCTGATGCTTCTGTGTAGGTCTGTGGAGGCTCAACCTGATAAGGAAAAAGAAGCCATCAAAGCGGTTATTGAACAAGAAACAGCATCTTTCATGAACCTGGATTACAAAACATGGTCCTCTCTTTGGCAAAAGGTACCGTATGTCTATTGGTCCTATTCTGACTCTACGGGCACAAGCTATGTTGAAGGTTGGGATAGTCTCAACACGACCTATGCCGATTACTTTAAGAATGCAAAACCCTCAAAAGCGGAGATCACCCATGAATGGATTGAAATCAGAATCTTTGAAAATGGAGCTTACGCTCATTTTGTACAGAAGGTATACGATGAAATTGATCATGATGAAACTTCGCAAATACGAGTGCTTGAAAAAAAAGATGGAAAATGGAAGTTGGTTTGCGTGGGGGCTATAGCAAAGTACCCACGTTAGGTTTTGGAAGTGGTGAATGTATAATTATTAGATTTGAAACCTCTTTAACAAAAACAATATGAAAAATTACAAATATTTCTTCATCGCCAGTGTGTGTATGCTCGCAGCAATAACCGCATCGGCACAAGACCCCAAAGAAGTTGCCGCCATTAAAGCTGTTCTTGAAAAGGAAACTCAATCGTTCTTCAGTGTGAATCGCAAGGATTGGGAAGACACATGGATGAAAGTTCCTTATGCCTACTGGTCCTATTCTGATTCTACCGGGACAAGTTTTATAGAGGGTTGGGATAATATTGCTAAATCATTTGATGAATATTTTAAAACACAAGTTTCCAGTCGACAAATAGATGTTGCTCATCAATCAGCCAAAATTACAATAGACCGAAAATGGCATGATATAAGAGTTTATGGCAATGGTGCCTACGTACATTACACCCAAAAGGTAAATGATAAGATTGATCATGATGAAACTTCTCAGATACGCGTTCTTGAAAAAAAGGATGGCAAATGGAGAGTGATTTGTGTGGGCGTTATTGCTTACTACCCTAAGAACTAAGTCAATATTGACCAGACCGAAGCAGTACGAGGGTACATGCTTCCAATGCTTCTGCTCCTGATTCCTCAACCATTTTTTCAAACTCCGGATTCTCGGTGCCTGGGTTGAAAATCACGCGTTTAGGTTTCAGGCTCATGATGTAATCATAGTGTTCTGGCTGATGCTGCGGACCAATGTAAAGCGTTACCGTGTCTACATCAGAAATAGGAGGTCTTTGATAGACATCTAAAATGGATGTGCCGTACACTTCACCTTTTTTAATTCCTATTGGAATAATTTCATGTTTATACTCGGTGAGCATGCCGGCAGCTACATAAGCATAGCGCGCAGGATTAGTCGTTGCCCCAATGATTACGGTCTTCTTAGTTTTATTCATTTCCATTGGTTCCATCATTTCTTCAAGTACTTCATCACCACCGCTTCGGCACAACGCTCTCCATCCATCGCTGCAGAAACTATTCCTCCGGCATAACCGGCACCTTCACCACAGGGAAACAATCGTTGCACCTCAATATGTTCCAGGGTTGTCTTATCACGGGGAATCCTCACGGGAGAAGAGGTGCGGCTCTCTACCCCTACAATCTGTGCATCGTTGGTGAGATAACCTTTCATCTTGCTGCCAAAGTTTTTAAAACCCTGACGCAATCCTTCCGCAATAAAGCCAGGCAAAATTTCGTGCATGTTAATCGCAGATAAACCGGGCTGATACGATGTGTCTAACAAAGAAGATGAATTCTTCTTTTCAACAAAGTCCATCAACCGCTGAGCGGGTGCCGTTTGATCACCTCCTGCCGACTGACAGGCCAACTGCTCTACGGCAGCTTGAAAATACATCCCTGCCAAGGGTCCGTGTTTTGCATACCTGACAAAATCAGATTCTTCCACCGACATCACAATTCCTGAATTTGCATACTTTGAATCTCTGCGTGATGGACTCATGCCATTGACCACCACTTCACCCGGAGCGGTGGCAGCAGGAACAATAAAACCACCGGGGCACATGCAAAAAGAAAAAACGCCTCGCTCCTCACCATGAATTTTAGCCTGATGCACTAAAGAGTAAGACGATGCCGGCAAGTATGGACCACGGTCTATCGGACAATGATATTGAATCTGATCTATTAATTGCTGAGCATGCTCAACACGCACACCCAACGCAAAAGGCTTTGCTTCAATCTTAATATTACGTTGATGAAGTAATAGAAAAATATCGCGCGCGGAGTGACCTGTTGCCAGAATAACAGAAGCCGCTTTCCACGATGAGCCATCGTGCGTTTTCACACCATGCATTTCGCCATCCTGAATGATAAAGTCAACGACCTTCGTTTCAAAATGAATCTCCCCGCCAGCTTGCTTAATACTCTCCCGTAGTTCGGCCACCAGTTTTGGCAACTTGTTCGTGCCGATATGTGGATGTGCATCAAACAAAATATCTTCCGGTGCTCCATGCGCCACCAGTATCTCCAGTACACGTCTGATGTCACCTCTTTTCTTGGAGCGCGTGTACAACTTCCCATCCGAATACGTGCCTGCTCCTCCCTCACCAAAACAGTAATTGGATTCTGCGTTCACCACATGATCTTTATTGATCGCTGCAATATCGCGTCTGCGACTTTGCACATCTTTGCCTCGCTCCAGCACAATGGGTTTAATTCCCAATTCGATTAATCGGATGGCTGCGAATAATCCGGCTGGCCCCGAGCCTACAATAATCACTGGGTCAGCTTTACTGACATCCGGATAGTTTTTTTGATAGGTGATGGTCGGTTGAGCTTCTTCTGCAGGAACCACTTCCACAAGTACTTTGACCACCACGTTTTTGCCGCGTGCATCAACGGATCTTTTCAGAGGATTAATGAGCAGATTGCCATCTTCAGGAATGTGGAGTTTACTCGATAAAACGTGCTTGAATTGACTTTCGTCAAAAGCTTCCTGAGGGCTGAGCTGTACTTCAATAGTTTTGTGCATAGGAAAGGTATTTATCCTTTCAATTTGAAAACAAAAGTAAAGGAAAAAACGATACTATCTGCCGCTGCTCTTATCGCTTTCCATCAAAGGAAAGTGAGTATCCGAAATTCAACCCAAACCGGAATGTTTGAGAAAAATTGTTTTGATTAACCGTTTCAAATGTTTCCGTAAAGATGGGCTCCGTATAAAAACTCCGATAACCAATATCATACCCTATATTGGCGTCAATGGTAAACCCATCGCCCCGGTTTTTTTGCATGAGACGAATACCCAACAAAATCCCATATTCGGCACGTTGCTCTGATGCCGTAGCGGTAAGCATATTTCCAGGAGCCTGAGGAAAATCAATATTGGCAAAGTGACTCAGGTTGGTGAACCTTACCTCATGAGCAAAATACCACATACCCAATTTGATGGGATTATAAAACTTCTGCTTTATGGCAATGGCATAACCACGTTTGAAAACCTGATCTTTAGCAACATTCGCATCGGACGTATAAAACGGATCCCGGATTGCCTCAAATTCAAACTCATGCCCCAGTCTTTCCTCATTATAAAATTCAATGCCCATAGGTAAATAACCAGCGAAAGTGAATAATGGATTACCCTGAATGATGACCCCTTTATACTCACGATAGCGTGAATCAAAATAATAGAATCCTTTCTGGGCGGAATTAGAAACCTTTTCTTGTGCTTTTGCTATGGTGTTGATTTCATTGGCAAGATTCTTATTGCCGTCATAAACAGGCTTATAATATCCAGAAAGCTTTCCATCTTCTTCATATAACTCCCATGTGCCAATACGTAAATCATTTTCAATTACGCCTTTAGTTTGAAGCGATCCGGAAGGAAAAAATCCCTTATAGTTACCTTTTCCTTTAATAAATTCGCACTCACCTTCAAGCTTGCCATCCTCGTAATAATATTTCCAAAGGCTCTGATTTTTCCCATCACTGATCAAGCCTTTGGATTTTAGTTTTCCACTGGCATAATACTCCCGGTATTCGCCAGTGCCTTCGTTATACGTGATTTCACTTTTCAGTTTCCCTGCCGGATTGTAGGCACTCCAATACCCATTCTTCTTTCCGCCTGCAAATTTCCCGGACGAACTGATGGTACCATCTTCAAAAAAATAAGTCCAGTCTCCTGTGGCAACATCATTTTCATAATGACCAAGGGATGAACCTTTGCCACTAGGATAATAGCTCTTCCACTCCCCTTGCTTTTTCCCATTCACATAATCGCCTTCACTTTGTATAATACCACTTTCATCATAATAACGCCAATGACCCACGTTTCTGGCGCCCGACTTAGGGCCTTCACCATACACCTTTCCTGAATGATAATATTCGGTATAACGCCCGTGATCTTCTGTATATTCAATATCTCCGCGCTTGGCCCCATCTTCAAAATAGGTTTCCCATAGCCCCGAGCGTTTGTTGTTCACGTATTCGCCAATCTCTTTTAACTCACCACTTTCATAATAGACTTTCCAAATACCCTCCCGCTTCTTGTTATCAATGGTGCCCTCCATGCTCTTCTGGCCGCTTTCATAGAAATATTCCCATAGCCCATAGTTTGAGTTCTGTCTCAACACACCTCTCATTTTCAGGTTGCCGGTTTCATAATAGAACTCCCAGACGCCCGTGGTTTCATTATTCACAAACTGACCTTTTGATTCTATGCTCCCGTTAAGAAAATAGGATATATACCGACCTTGAAGTTGGTTGCTGATGGTATCTTTAACCTGATAGACTTCTTTGAGATTCTTCTTCTCCGGATCATGATAGGTATAACGGGTGGAGCCCTGGCCAAAAAGGACGCATGGAGCAACAATGAAAAAACCCACTATAAAATATTTCATATTACAATACTGGTCTGTAAAGTTAGCAAATCCTTGAAAAGGATATCACTATTGAAAGGCTCTCAACACGCCTGCTTTGCCCCACTCTTCTTTCTCCTGTTCGCTCCACAACTCCGGAAAGAACATAATTTTTTGAAAACGCGGAGGCAAATACTTTTGCCAGTTGGTGCCCCCAGTTGCCTTTATGTTTTCCGGATCGCGCTGCAGGTAGCGACCGGCCGATCTCATGTGAGCCAGCGGCCACAACACATTGGCCAGTTCATCAAACTGACGCAGGCAATCCTTTACGGGTTGTGAATTGGAAAAATGCTGAAGATAAATTTTACGAAGATTTCGATCACGGTATTTCATGCCCGTTTCCTTGAAGTTCTTTTTATACTTTTCTTCAAACTGCTGAAGGGTGAGAGTCTTTTTACCCGATGCCAGTTCGGTAGCACCGCTGCGCCAATACAAATGTTCTACCTGCTGTTCGATATCACTGTACTCCATCATCGCCTCACGAAAATCAACATGCACCAGATTGATAATGTCGGTACTACAAATTTCAATCAGACGATATTGAGCCGATTGAAAGCCAGAAGCTGGCAGCAATGACATCCTGAATTTTAAAAACTGGTCTTTCTCCATGCCATCGACCATCACACTGAACGAGTTTTCCAGCATTTGAAAATACCGGACGATGCGGGTAAGGCGCTCAACAAAAAACTTCTCCCCGATGGCCTCTTTGGAAGCAATCTGCTCGATCTCCCAAAGGATCAGATTGAAATAAAGCTCCGTAATCTGATGATACACGATAAACACTTTTTCATCCGGAAACTGAGTCTTGGGATTTTGTAAACTCAACAAGGTGTCCAGGTGGATGTAATCCCAATACGTCAGGTAATCGGCATGGAGCAAACCGTCCAGGTAAGAAGAGAGGTCCTGCCCCATCACCGCATACTTTTGCTGTAGTTTTTTTAACTGTTCAATCAGTGCAGGATCGAGAGAAGATTTGTCCATAGAATTGTTAATCTTATGTAAATTTGACCCATTCATAAAGAATAACCAAAATTTGTATGTCGTCTTCATCCACAGCTGAATTCAAAGCCAAAAAATCCCTGAAACAAGATCGATACGAACAACCTGATTTCTATGCGATTGATGATTTGCTTACGGAAGAGCATAAGCTCATTCGCAGTTCCATCCGCGATTTCGTAAAGCGTGAGATTTCTCCTTACGTAGAAGATTGGGCTCAACAGGCACATTTCCCTTATGAGATGGTAAGAAAGTTCGGTGACATTGGCGCCTTTGGTCCAACCATTCCCACGCAATATGGCGGTGGTGGCATGGACTATATCTCGTACGGAATTCTGATGCAGGAGATTGAACGCGGAGACTCGGGCATGCGCTCGACAGCATCCGTTCAAGGCTCGTTGGTGATGTATCCGATCTATAAGTTTGGAAGTGAAGAACAACGCAAAAAATATTTACCCAAACTGGCCAGTGGCGAATGGCTCGGTTGCTTTGGATTAACAGAACCCGATCATGGATCAAACCCCAGTGGTATGGTCACCAACTTCAAAGATGCCGGTGATCATTACGTACTCAATGGCGCCAAGATGTGGATATCTAACTCACCCCGTGCCGATGTGGCTGTGGTGTGGGCCAAGAATGAAGCGGGAAGAATACATGGATTAATTGTAGAACGCGGCATGCCTGGTTTCTCTACACCTGAAACGCACGGAAAGTGGTCACTCCGCGCCAGCGCGACAGGAGAATTGGTTTTTGATAACGTGAAAGTTCCTAAGGAAAATCTATTACCCGGCAAGAGCGGTCTCGGTGCACCGATGATGTGCCTCGACTCAGCCCGTTATGGAATTGCCTGGGGCGCTATTGGCGCTGCGATGGATTGCTACGATTCTGCCAGACGCTATGCGATGGAACGCATTCAGTTTGGAAAGCCGATCGGATCATTTCAATTGGTTCAGAAAAAACTAGCGGAGATGTTATCTGAAATCACCAAAGCTCAGTTGTTGAACTGGAGATTAGGTGTATTGATGAATGAAGGTAAGGCCACCACTCCACAGATTTCATTAGCGAAAAGAAACAACGTACACGTTGCATTGGAAATCGCGCGTGAGGCCAGGCAGATCCATGGAGGCATGGGTATCACAGGAGAATATCCGATCATGCGCCACATGATGAACCTGGAATCGGTGGTGACCTACGAAGGAACACATGATATCCACCTGTTGATTTTAGGAAATCAGATCACGGGCATACCGGCATTTTTTTAATGAAGATCGTTACCATCATCGGAGCCCGCCCTCAGTTTGTGAAGGCCGCCACGGTTTCGCGCGAGCTTAAAAAAGCAAGTATTGAGGAAATACTAATTCATACCGGTCAGCACTTTGACCATAACATGAGTCAGGTGTTTTTTGACGAGATGGAAATTCCTCGTCCTCAGTATAACCTGGAGATCAGCGGACTCCATCATGGGGCCATGACGGGCCGCATGCTGGAGAAAATCGAAGATGTCTTGCTGAAAGAAAAACCGGATTATGTGTTGGTCTATGGTGATACCAATTCAACACTGGCAGGAGCGTTAGCAGCCGCGAAATTACATATACCCGTAGCTCACATAGAAGCAGGATTACGCAGCTTTGAAATGAAGATGCCGGAAGAAGTGAATCGCATTCTCACCGACCGCATCAGTAAAATCCTCTTCTGCCCTACTCAAACTGCCATCGATAACTTGAATCAGGAAGGGTTTCAGCATTTTGATTGTAAGATGGTGTTGTCGGGTGATGTAATGTTTGATGCGGTGAAGTATTATCGATCAAAAATTGACACACACGCAACGGTAATCCAAACACAACACCTCGAAGGAAAGCGGTTTGTTCTTGCCACGCTCCACCGTGCTGAAAACACCAACGATCCGGCAAGATTAAAAGCGATCTGCGAAGCCTTTAATGAAATCAATCAAGACGTAAATATTGTATTACCTCTTCATCCGCGCACCAAAGCATTCCTTGAAAGCAACCACATTCCTCTTCACGCACACATCATTGATCCGGTGGGATACTTCGATATGCTGGCATTACTTAAAAACTGTCAATTGGTGATGACGGATAGTGGCGGATTACAAAAAGAAGCTTACTTCTTTGAGAAGTTTTGCATCACCTTACGTGATCAAACCGAATGGGTTGAATTAGTGCAAGTCGGTGCGAATGTACTTGCTGGTGCTGACAAGGAAACCATTGTCAAGCACTTTAAGGCTAACTACCAGAAATCTATTAAAGTACAAGAAGGATTATATGGCGATGGTCATGCCGCTGCCACGATTGTCAGCTACCTTCGATGATCGCTATTCCTCTACGAAACCCGTGACGGTTATTCGCTGAACCGGATTGCGCGGATCATTCGAATACATGGTGATCGCTTTATTCTGAGTTCCACCCCTTCCTTCCGTAATAAACTTAACCGTCAAGGTTGCCACCTCACCGGGCTTAAGCACTTGCTTATCCGCACTGGCCACCACGCAGGAACAGTTCGTTTGAACGTATCGCAATTCCAGATTTTTCTTTCCTTTATTCTGAAGCAATACCGTGTTCTCTACGTTCTGATCTTTCGTTGCCCTGCCAAAATTAATTTCATATTTATCCGCGACAAGCGCGGGCGCCTTTGCCAACTCTTCAGCTTTGAGCGGAGGAAAATATTCTTCGATGGTAGCATACACCGAGAATGATTTATTCGCATTTAGTGAGTCGGTGGTCTTCAACTCAATATTATCTGACTGAAACCCAAATTGTTTTTTTGCTTTCGCGTCATACTTAAGTTTGATCATGCCACGCTCACCGGGTTGCAAGGATGGTGGCGTCACTACCTGTAGGTATGAAGGGGCAACTACTTCCTTAAAATCAATCTTCTCCTTTCCGTTATTGACTACTGCAAATTCTGTTGTGGAGATCTCCTTGTTAACAAATATTTTACCAAGACTAAATGAGCTGTTCTTCAATCTCAGATTTCCATGAGCAGCCGATAGTGTTTCATCTTTCACCGTTAATTTATCTACGACTGTTCCTTTTATTTGAAGCATGACCGGGTTGCCTGATAAATCCGTAGTGACCGTTAATGATTTATTGAAGTAGCCGGGGCGGCCCTTAGGATCATAACTGGCTTTGATAAAACCGGTTTTGCCGGGTGTTACTGCCTCCTTCGACCAATCGGGTGTCGTGCAACCACAGGAAGCCTGCACAGAAATAATTCGCACGGATCTTCCGCTATTGTTGGTAAAGATAAATTCATAGTCTGCATTGCCCTGCTGTTCCAGTATTTCACCAAAGTCGTGGGTCTTTTCTTTGAAGAAGAGCGGTTCGGCAAGTTGTGCATAGCTGTTGGTAATATGAACGATCAGGGCGATTACGATAAAACTTAGACGCTTCATATTTTTTATATTCTCTTATTCCAAACCTTCTTTCTTGAAGGATGAAGTCAATCTTTTCACAACATCCTCCCAACTACTTCCGGATTCTGGATTAGCTTCATAATCGGCTAACCTCTCTTCTATCATCTTGATTTCCGCTTCTGAAAGCTCGTACTGATCTTCTTGCTTCATGTTATCATTCAAATGTTAATGACAAAGTTAATTTGAAATTCTCATTTCCAACATTGGCCCGAACTTTCTTTCTTTGCACCGATATGGCAAGAATTTTAACTGGAATACAAAGCAGCGGAAGACCTCACCTGGGCAACCTATTGGGAGCTATCATTCCGGCTATCAAACTATCACAACAACCCGGCAACGAATCGTTCTTCTTTATTGCCGACCTGCATTCGTTGACTTCGATTAAAGATGCGGCTCAGCGTGTAGCCAATGTGAATGCCGTGGCTGCCGCCTGGTTAGCCTTTGGATTCGATGTGGAGAAAAACCTTTTGTATCGTCAAAGCAGGATACCGGAAGTATGTGAGCTCACCTGGTATCTCAACTGCATCACACCTTTTCCCATGCTGGCCAATGCTCACTCCTTTAAAGATAAATCTGATCGGTTGGCCGATGTGAATGCTGGCTTATTCACCTATCCTGTTCTTATGACTGCCGATATCATTTTATATGATGCCGAGTTTGTTCCTGTTGGCAAAGATCAACGCCAGCATGTTGAGATGGCTCGCGATATCGCCAGTACATTCAATAATTTATACGGTGAAACGTTTGTGTTGCCTGAAGCGAGAATTGCCGAAGAAGTAATGACGATACCGGGCACAGACGGGCAGAAGATGAGTAAATCGTATGGTAACATCATCGACATTTTTCTTCCCGACAAGGAACTGAGAAAACAGATCATGTCCATTGTTACAGACAGCACTCCGATGGAAGCTCCAAAAAATCCCGATAAGGATAACGTCTTTGCGATTTATAAATTAGTCGCGACTGCGGAACAAACGGAAGCACTAAGACAAAAATACATGGACGGTAATTTTGGTTATGGACATGCCAAGCAAGAACTCTTTGATCTGATCATTCAGAAATACGCCAGGGAGCGTGAATTATTTAATCACTATATGAATAATCTTGCTGATCTCGAAAAGCAACTGGAGCATAGCGAAGAGAAAGCCAGGGTAATGGCCCGCGCTTTACTACAGCAGGTGAGAGTGAAATTAGGCTTCTGAAGTTGGGCACGCTAAGAACGCTAAAGGAATGCAGGTTGCTGGATGCGAAGAGTAGACATATTCATTGGGAGTTCGTGTTTCGATGGAGTACTCACAATGGGTGGCACGCAAAGATTCTGTGCAAGGCAATCATGCTAGATGCCTTCTTCACGAACAAACAGGTAAAATCTTTATCCATCTCTACTAGAAATCGATTTTCAGAATACAACTTCTCAATTGCTGCAAGGTTATCAGAGATTATCTTAATGAGTTCCTCATTGGAGATATTACCAAGATTAATTTTTATGAGTTTATTCGGGTGCATCCCAAATTGTCGTAGTTATGCAGCGGCTTTAAAATCGGTTTTTGTCAATTCAATCACTTTACTCCATTGACCATTCATATAGGTTACTCTTAGATTGAGCATATTTTGAGCCCCCCTCTTGCTCCATCGCTGA
>JANOUH010000047.1:0-3952 GCA_031416795.1 Cytophagales bacterium
TCAGCGATGGAGCAAGAGGGGGGCTCAAAATATGCTCAATCTAAGAGTAACCTATATGAATGGTCAATGGAGTAAAGTGATTGAATTGACAAAAACCGATTTTAAAGCCGCTGCATAACTACGACAATTTGGGATGCACCCCTTCATTCGTAGCCTTGTTTTTTGTCCCCCGTTAGTTACACAATCTTTTTAATTCAGATGTGCGGTGGGGCATTTTTCATTTGCCTACTCTTTCCATTTACCCTACACTGAGCACACTCTTTGACTGGCTTTGGATGTGGGCTGAATGTGCGGCCTGGCAATGTGTGTGTGATTTCGAAGCTGTCATTTCACGAGGTCTTACAACACAATTTGTTTCTTATAGAAGCATCAACGTCAATTGTCAATGATAGGAATTTTGGCCGTTGATTAAAGTAGTCGGCTAATATTTTTGGTCGGATTCTGGTCTTTAGTCCTGTTTACAACCAAAGGGACACCCGTACCAAGAGTGTCTTTGGTTAAACGCTATTCTCTTGTGGTGTTCTTCAATCATTTTCCCAAGGGATGCCTCTTCCAGAATTTTGAAGATATGATGATTGTTTAACATGACCTATTTGGGTATTTCATTTATCTCAATAATTGAATTCACTTTAAATCCTTTTTGCTCCTGCTGCCGCACATAACCAAGTTGGTTTGTGAGCATAATGGTATTGCTGATTGTGAAAACGGGTGTGTTGAAGTGGTGGTGACCGTATATCCAATACGCTGCATTGGAGTGGAAGATAAAATCATACAACTCCACAGCAAATGCTTCGTTGATGTTGCTGTTTTTATACTGTTCGGGATAGTTTAAGAATGTGGGAACATGATGTGTTACCACTACGTTTGTTTTGGAATCATTAGTGTTTAAAGCTGTTTTTAAGAAAGCATAGTCAGTCTGATGCAAGGTGTTGAAAACTGCTGGTGTCAATTTTTTATTTTGCATTTTTATTACTGAAAAATCTGAAACGCTTTGTTGCACAACCCACTCGTGTTGCGAGCTGATGGCGCTCCACAGGGTACTGAAAATAAGATTTAAGCTTTTGTATGGAATGATTTGGTTGTTTACCAAAAAAACATTCTTCCGGATTTTTTCATATAACGGATTTTTTATATCTCCCAGATCGAAATGATAATATTCATGATTACCCGGAATCCAAAACACACTTTCAAAATTTGCTGAAACAAAATCAAAGAAATCATTATGCTTCTCCATAAGGGTAAACGGAATAATATCACCGGCCAGCAATAGGATTTCTCCCACCGGCTGAATCGGATTTTTATCAAGGAAAATCTTGTTCTCCCTAAATTCTAAATGCAAATCAGAGCAGTATTGAATTTTCATGTTTTATATTTACCAAGCATGTTTCATTCATATTAGAATTTAAAATCCTCCAGAAATTTCGTTGTGAAATTGCCTTTTTTAAATTGTTCGTTCTCCATTAGTTTAATATGAAATGGGATAGTTGTTTTAACTCCTTCTATAACATATTCACTCAATGCTCTGTGCATTTTAGTGATGGCTTCTTTCCTGGTTTGAGCTACCGTAATGATTTTTGCAACCATTGAATCGTAATAGGGAGGAATAACATATCCTGAATATATATGCGAATCTACCCTCACCCCGTGCCCTCCGGGAGTATGAAGGTTAGTTATTTTTCCGGGAGATGGGCGGAAACCCTGAAACGGGTCTTCAGCATTAATCCTGCATTCAATAGCATGGAATTTTGGAAAGTAATTTTGACCAGAGATAGGAATTCCTGCTGCAATTTTTATTTGTTCCTTAATTAAATCATACCCAATTACTTCCTCGGTTACCGTATGTTCTACCTGAATACGGGTATTCATTTCCATAAAATAAAAATTACGGTGCTTGTCAACCAGGCATTCTATGGTGCCAACACCCTCATAATTTATGGCATTGCACGCTTTTATTGCAGCTTCGCCCATTCTTTCGCGCAGTTCAGTGGTCATAAATGGAGAAGGAGATTCTTCAACAAGTTTTTGATGTCTTCGTTGTATGGAGCAATCTCTTTCCGATAAGTGACACGCGGTTCCATATTGATCACCGGCCACCTGTATTTCAATATGGCGCGGCTCTTCAACATATTTCTCCAGATACATTCCATCGTTACCAAAAGAAGCCTGCGCCTCCATTTTAGCAGATTCCCATGCTTTTTGTAACTCATTTTCATTCCATACGATCCGCATTCCTTTTCCACCTCCACCTGCTGTGGCTTTTAGTATAACCGGATAACCTATTTCAATTGCAATTTTTTTTGCTTCAACCGTATCCTGTAATAATCCGTCTGAGCCCGGGATGACTGGCACACCGGCCTTTTTCATGGTATCTTTTGCCGTTATTTTATCGCCCATCTTTCTGATATGCTCCGGAGTTGGTCCAATAAACTTAACCCCATGTTGACTACATATTTCAGCAAATTTTTCATTCTCAGAAAGGAAACCGTATCCAGGATGCACGGCATCAGAATTTGTAATTTCAATGGCCGCCATTATTCTGGGAATATTCAGATATGACTCTTTACTTGGTGGTGGCCCTATGCATATGGCCTCATCAGCAAACTTTACGTGCAGGCTTTCTCTGTCGGCAGTAGAGAAGATGGCCACCGTTTTAATTCCCATTTCTTTGCAGGTGCGAATCACCCGTAACGCAATCTCGCCTCGGTTGGCTATCAATATTTTATTAAACATACTTTTGCTTTTAGGAAGGATCTATTAAAAATAATGGGGCATCGTATTCAACAGGGGTAGCATCATCTGCAAGAATTTTCACAATTTTTCCAGATACTTCTGATTCTATTTCATTAAAAAGCTTCATGGCCTCAATAACACAAAGGGATTGACCTTTTTTTACTTCATCACCAACATTAACAAAGGGTGGTTTACCGCGGCCAGGTGTCCTGTAAAAGGACCCGATCATGGGTGATTTTACGGTGATTAAGTTCGATTCATCAGGATGACTTAGATCTTTTGCGGAAGGAATTGTTTCTGATGGAGCTGCTACTACGGTCTGATACACTTCAGGCGCTATGGGGTTAACAGCTGTGATGAAAGGCGTTTCCACAATCTGTATCTTACTTCGAGGTCGTGGATTATTGATTTTGATCTTAAAATCTTTCAACTCAAGCTCAAATTCACTAATACCGGATTTAGCAATGAACTGAATTAGATTTTGTATTTCGTTGGTCTTCATGTTCCTTACATTTTATTTGCTCAGATAAAGATTTCTTTCGGAATAGATGGTTTGAAAAAACTCATCCTGAAGGGTATCAATAAAATAAATTGCCTCACCTGTGGATTTCATTTCCGGTCCCAGTTCCTTATTTATTTCAGGAAATTTGTTGTGAGAGAATACCGGAATTTTTATGGCATACCCTTTCTTACGGGGTGAAAATTTAAAGTCTTTCACTTTGTTATGCCCCAACATGATTTTGGTGGCATAGTTTACATAAGGTTCGTCATACGCCTTCGCAATAAATGGCACTGTGCGGGATGCGCGTGGATTGGCCTCAATTACAAATACCTTCTCATTCTTAATAGCAAATTGAATATTGATAAGCCCAACCGTATTCAGCGCAAGGGCAATCGTTCGCGTGTGTTGCTCAATTTGGTTCATCACATTTTCGCTCAAATCAAAAGGAGGAAGCACGGCATGCGAATCGCCTGAATGAATTCCGGCAGGCTCTATGTGTTCCATTATTCCGATGATGTACACATCTTCTCCATCACATAGTGCATCTGCTTCGGCTTCAATGGCGTTTTCCAAAAAATGATCGATCAACACTTTGTTGCCGGGATAATCCTTCACCACGTTTACCACATGTTGCTCTAATTCTTTTTCGTTGATGACGATTTTCATGCTTTGTCCGCCTAAAACATAAGAGGGGCGAACCAATAGCGGAAAACCTAGCTT
>JANOUH010000048.1:0-22074 GCA_031416795.1 Cytophagales bacterium
ATTTACCTGAGGTGTGTCCACTCGTTCGAGGAGCCATTCTTTAGGTTTGATTTTATGTATGCGATACTCGCCTGAAACCTCTTTGCTGCTCAGTCGAAAATAGAATCCATCTTTCTTCTCTTTGGTGATCTGATATTTTCCAATCGCGTAGATCCACATCTCCCCTGCTCCATATTGACCTTTGGGAATCACGCCATCAAAGGTGAGGTATTGCATAGGGTGATCTTCCGTTTGCACAGCCAGGCGCTTCACACCCGGATGAGGTGGCATGCCACGAGGCACAGCCCATGATTTAAGAACTCCATCTTGCTCAAGCCTGAGATCATAATGCAAGTTTGTAGGATGATGGCGGTGAATGACAAAGCTGGTGCCACTGCCTTCAAGTACTCGTGCATGTGGCTCTGGCGTTTTTTTGAAATCACGTTTCTTTGAATAGTCCTCTAATTGCTCTGGTGTTTTTCGCTTGTCGGATTTCGGAAGTTTTTTTTCCTTTGAGATTTGTACCTTCCGATCTGTATGGAGTTCTACTGCATAGGCATCTATGCCTTCCCAGGCATCTCCGTCATTCACCACCTTGTCAACTGCATTACCAATCGTATAGTCTAACGGACTTTTCAATTTAGCAATCTCATCCCACGTCAGTGGCATGGACACCGGTGCTCCTATTCTTCCGCGCAAGCTGTAGGGAGATACAATACTTTGTCCTGAACGTATTCTGAAAATATCGATGAGCACGCGCCCTTTACGAGCATCTTTTTTTATGTGAAGCGTTGTCTCTTTTGATGTTCGCTCCACAAAAGGTTGAGCGATTAGTTGAGCCGCTTCAAACACTTGATGAAAGTCCCAACGCGGTTCAAGCGGGCAGCAAATGTGAATGCCTTTCCCTCCGGTAGTTTTCGCGAAAGCGGTGTAACCAAAACTCTCAATGTGCTCTTTCAAATCCAACGCTAATGATACCACTTTGGAGAAATCATAACCTTCCGGTGGATCGAGATCAAACACCATATAGTCTGGATGATCAAAGTCAGGCTTGCGACTATGGAGCTGATGTAACTCCAGCGAAGCCAGGTTGGCCAGCCACACCAAGGAAGCTGGTTCGGTGGCGATGATATAATCTTTCTTTTCCTCCTTACCCAATTTTACAAACTCAATCCAATCAGGAGCCCACTCAGGACGATTCTTCTGATAGAAACTTTCGCCATGTATTCCGTCAGGGAATCGAATCAAGGTGAGTGCGCGACCTTTTACATGGTGCAATAACGTTGGTGCAATCTTCAGATAATACTCAATCACTTCAGCTTTAGTAATACCATCTTCCGGAAAAATTACTTTTTCGAGGTTGGACAATTCCACCTTTCTCTTACCTACCTGAGCCCATTGTGATTTCTTGGCCATCTGGCTTTCGTCAAAGTAATTAAGCTCGCTTAAATTTTATTAATCCACCCACGAGCGTTGCAACTAAAATAGCAGAAATAGAAGAGACCACGAAGTTGCCAAGATTATAGTTTTCTATATCAAAAGCGAAACGCAGAAAAATAACACACCCGGAAATGAAGAAGATGAGTAACCAATATAGAATAGAGGGCCTGCTTATATCAATATATTGATGAGGTTTCAGAAGCAAGATGTAGGCTATGACAATGATCAAACCTACGGCTGTGCTGATGTTTTGCAACGCATAAAACAGCGGATACTGAACACCATCATAGGGAACTACTACGTGTTTATACAAAGATATGTGTTGAGCAAAGAAGCCATCGTTGTGGGTAAAAGCATCCCATACTATGTGCGAACAGGATCCAACAAAAGCGGAGACAATGACGATCCAATAATGTGTTTTAAAATAGTCTTTAAAATTCAGATTAAGTAAGTCCCGAAAACGATATTGAAAAAACGCAGGGAGATTCGATATCAGATTTTTCTTTACTACGCCATGAAATAAAAAAGCAAGGACAATAGTCACGGGTATATCAAAATAGAGAATACCGAGCATCGTGTGGCTATGCTGACTGCTCACTGACATCTTTAAAAAGTATTCAAAGTCAGGAGCTACACTTCCGATGACCAATGCCGTGGCCGACATGTGTTGCGGCTTTAGTCTTAGCAGCGGCAAAACAATGGAAGCATGTGCAGGTGTAAATGGCATAATTAATCCATCACTTCCGCTCTTTTCTTATTGCTTAAAAGAAACATACCCAGCACAAAGCAAATTCCTGCTACACCGATGGGATACCATAGGCCCGCCAACGGATCATTGAATGCTCCTGACAAGTAGGTTGCAATGAAGGGAGTAAGCCCACCAAAAATTCCAATGCCAATGTGATAGGGTAAAGACATAGATGTATATCGAATGCGTGTGGGAAATAATTCAACCAAGAATGCTGCAATAGGTCCATAAACCATGGTTACCAACAAAACCTGAATGGTTATCAGGGCAATCATTGCCCAATAGTTAATTCCTTCAAGTAAGATTTCCTTTTTGGTTTCCTTATCATCAACGATGGTAATGGTTGCCTGTGTTTCATCTGCATACACCTTCTTTTGAATTTTTGTCAAGGTGCCCTTTGCATCACTTGGCACGCGCTCTTCAATCTGCCGATCCACCAGTTCCACTTTTTGAGATAAGTCTGTCAGGTTCATCATCTCACGGTAAATAGGTCGATATAAAAAGACAGCCAGAATCATTCCTGCCATCATAATATATTTCCTGCCCACGCGATCAGACCAAGCTCCAAAAATGATAAAAAACGGAGTGCCAATTAACAAGCCAATCGCGATGATGTCCCGTGTCTGCACAAAATCAACCTGACATGTCTTTTCGAGAAAGGTCATGGCATAAAACTGACCCGTATACCACACCACACCTTGCCCTGCAGTGGCACCAAACAATGCAATCAATACCATAATGAGGTTCTCTTTCTTTCCAAAACTTTCCTTGATCGGATTTTTTGAAATTTTTCCTTCTGCTTTAAGTTTTACAAACATGGGAGACTCCTTCATGCGAAGACGGATGAAGATGGATACACCAACAAGCACAGCAGAAAGGATGAATGGAATTCTCCAGCCCCAGATACTAAACTGTTCAACACCAATAATATGTCTTACTGCGAGAATAACTCCAATTGAAACAAACAGACCGAGTGTAGCAGTTGTTTGGATAAAGCTGGTGTAATATCCTCTACGGGCAGCCGGGGCATGCTCCGCCACATAGGTAGCAGCACCACCATATTCTCCGCCCAAGGCAAGGCCTTGCAACAATCGTAACGTCAAAACTAGCAATGGCGCAAATACTCCGATGGATTCATAGTTAGGCACCAGGCCAATGGCAAATGTAGAGCCACCCATCAAAATCAGTGTAACAAGAAAAGTATATTTTCTCCCAACAAGATCACCGAGTCTTCCAAACACGATGGCCCCAAAAGGACGCACCACAAAACCTGCTGCAAAGGTGGCCAATGTTGAAAGGAAAGCGGCTGTTGGATTCGTCTGCGGAAAAAACTGTTGCGATAAGATGGTGGCGAGACTACCGAAGATATAGAAGTCATACCATTCAATAAGAGTACCTACCGAGGAGGCCGTAATCACCGACCACAGTGTTTTCTTTTCTTCTTTTGTGATGACTGAGGAGACCATTTGCTATTCTTTAAGAAACTTTAAAATGAAAGTTAAAAGAAAATGAATTTCTTACTGCTACCGCTCAAAAGAAAATCTCCTGAGCCACTCGAAAAGTATTGGCATGAGCTTCAATAATATCACGGAAGTCAGGTGAGTAGCCTCCTCCCATACTCGCCACTAAGGGAATCTTGTTTTCCTTAGCTGCCGTCAACACCAACCGATCACGTTTCTTGCAACCTTCCCTGCTCACATTTAATCTTCCCAACTTGTCAGTATCCAAAATGTCTACACCAGACTGATAAAAAATAAAATCAGGTTGTACCTGGTCAAGTAGATTTTTAAGATTAACATCCAGCACAGAGAGATAGAAATTATCTTCTACCCGGTCGGGAAGTCCAATATCCAAATCTGATCTCTCCTTGATCAGGGGATAGTTATGTGCACCATGCATACTAAAAGTAAACACCCGACTATCATCCTGAAAAATTTGAGCAGTTCCATTTCCCTGGTGAACATCAAGATCGACAATAAGAATGCGCTTGACGAGTTCTTGCTGCAATATGTATCTGGCAGCAATGGCCATATCATTTAATAAACAAAAACCTTCTCCCCTATTGGTAAAAGCATGATGAGTGCCTCCGGCTATGTTCATCGCAATTCCAAACTTCAAAGCATATAAGGCACATTGAACCGTGCCATTGGCAATGACAATTTCCCGTTGAACCAACTCATTAGTTAATGGGAAGCCGGTTCGTCTGATCTCCTGAGGCGTAAGAGAAAGGGTTGATAAGTTATTCCAGTATCCCGCCTCGTGCGTGTTCAAGATCCATTGCTCATCCAGAGGCGATGGTTGAAAAATATTTTCGGTCTTAATAGTTCCTTCATGAAGCAACTGCTGAGGCAAAATCTCATACTTACTCATCGGAAACCGGTGATTGGGTGGCAGCGGTAAAACATAGGATTCTGTCCAGGCTATCTTTAGCATAAATAAAAAAGGAGGAATTAATCCTCCGTTTCACCTAATCATTATTTTATTAATGTTGATGTTCATGTTCCTGACCTTCTTCATTCCAGGCTTCCATAATAAGGTGAAAACTATCGTGCAAAGCTTGTAATGACGTACCGATCTCTTCATCGGAAGCTCCACCTTTAATCATTTCGGCAAGAGCATGTGTATCTGTCTTAAGTTGGTTCAATTGGGCCTTCATCGCATCATTGTTTACTTTCAGCGGCAGTGAAGCAGATGCCCATGCTGAAGCTTCCTGAGCCATGGCATCAGCCAAACGCTTTATCGGTTCTAGGTTTGCAGAATCTTTATAGGGATAAAATGCTTCCGTCTGGATCGTATGAAATGAATCCATCTCAGCCCATTCAATTGGATCATTCTGCCCAGAAGTTCTCTCTGCGTTTTCCTTTTGCCTACATGAATTAAAACTTACCACCCCCACCCATAATAATGCGATTATGTAAAATTTCATGTCTCAAATTATTTAATGTGAATTGGCTATTCCCTATTCTTCCAAAAATATTTCCTTCGTATTTCGAAGCTGTTAACAATTCGCTTAAGCACCTGAAAGTAAAGAGCGATATAAAGAAGAATTGAAAAGACCCAGATCGCTGCAATATTAAAGTATAGCGTATCGTACTTATTGGCCAGAAAGTGTTTGGTCGGATTATAAAAATTAGCCGTGAAGTCGACCGGATTATGTGGTCGATGATCATCAAAATAAATTGGATCTATCTTTTGAACTAACCGACCGTCCCACTTTACTATTTTTGAAAGGCTATTTCTATTTTCAACAAATCGGGTAACCTCTTCATTTTTATATCTCATTCTAGCCAGATTATAAGCAGCAAATTTTTCTGGCGTGTCTGTCAGCGAACTTACCAGTGCTTCTCGCTCGATGGTAGCCTTAGTGGAGCGAATGGTGTAAAGTTTTTTTAAAGCTTCCAAAAAATGTTCAGTGCTATCGATAACCCTTGAATCAAATTTCCCAATGTAAAGTAATTCTGCCTGAGGGAAATTATCTGCACCAATTTTTGTTAGCTCATGAGTGATTTCCGTCCGCAGTAAGTCCAGCGATTTTTTAATAGGATTATTTACACCTTTATCATTCCATCTTCCTGGATTATTCTTGATATTAGAAAGCGCTGTCTCCAGTTCTGCGATGTAGTATGTTTTCTTGTATTCCGCATTTGAGATTCTCTGATTTAACTTATACAACTGAGACTCAAACGGGTTATCCTTAAACTGCGTCACCATGAATGCTTCAAACGCCCAACGCGAAACCATCAACTCGCCCAATACCGGGATACCATCGGGTGTGCCCACTTTTGGGTTGAATTTATCAAAGGTCACAACGACACCACTTAACAGCAATTGAGGGATTATGAGAATAGGGATAAGAATATAAATCGTAACCGCGGAGTCGAATGCGGAGGATATATTTAATCCCAACACATTGGCAAAGCACGCAGTGGAAAATAATATCCACCAGTAACGCATTTCTGTAATGGGTATCTCTAAAATCCAATTACCAATCAAAAGAAAAGTGAATGTTTGAAATGCCGAAATGGAAAATAGAATCACCAACTTCGAAACCAGATAGCTACTACTACTTAAATTAAGATATCGCTCTCGTTTTAATATTTTACGGTCCCTGAAAATCTCTTCGGCACTAATAATTAAACCAATGAAGAGCGCAACGACCACGCTCATAAAAAAATACACTGGAATATTAGAGTTATTGAAAAATATGTATGTGGTGCCTTCTGTACCAGCCTCCTCATAATATTTAACAAAATAGGCTATGAAGGTTCCTAACAATGGAGCCAACAAGAGATTGATCACCACGTATTGCTTATTGGCGACCTTAGATAGTACGTCACGAATAATAAAAATCCAAAGTTGTTTAAACCAGTTCGGTATCTTTTGTACTACCGGTAGAGGATCCCTTATTTCAGCGATTTTGGGTACTTTTTGCTTCTGCTTAAAGTACTGATACCATTGTCCTGGTGAAACCTTACGAGACTGTGTAAATCTTCCATACTCATTGACTACTCGCGTTTCAATGATATTAAATATTTGTTCCGGATTTATATTACCACATTCAGGACAAGCCCCTGGAGTTTTATTTGCCGCGTTAACAATTTCCTGAAAATAATTTACCGACTCCGCTGGGTTTCCATAATAAATTTGAAATCCACCTACATCCAAAATGATCAACGTATCAAACATTTTAAAGATGTCGGATGAGGGTTGGTGGATAACGACAAAAATCATTTTCCCCCGCAGCGACAATTCCTTCAGCAGATCCATGATATTCTCAGAATCGCGTGAAGAAAGGCCTGATGTTGGTTCGTCAACAAATAGAATAGTCGGCTCTCTCAAAAGCTCCAGTCCTATGTTTAGTCGTTTGCGTTGTCCTCCACTGATTGTTTTTTGTAGTGGTGAACCCACTTTAAGATTCCGGATTTCTTGCAGCCCCAGGCTTTGTAAAACCCGTTCCACGAGTTCTGAGATTTTTTCCTTTGTATAATGTCCAAAACACAATCGGGCTGAATAATACAAATTTTCAAATACAGTAAGATCTTCAATCAACAGATCATCCTGAGGAATAAATCCGATGGCACCTTTCAATTTATCTGGCTCCCTATGGATATCGATTCCATTAATAATAACGCGGCCGCTGGAAGGTTTTTCAGAACCATTTAAAACACTAAGCAAAGTCGATTTACCGGAGCCACTGGCTCCCATTAAACCAATTAACTTTCCACCACTCTCTGCAATATTTACATTTTGTAATCCTGCTTTTCCACTCTTGAAATGATAAAACACATGCTCAGCCATAAAGCTGATGTCCGTATCGCTTTCTTCAAACAGAAATTTACTTACAATATCAGAATAATAGATCGTTTCAATTTTAGATCCTCGTATGGCACTACCCGTAGGGAACACATCTATTTTTCTGCTCTTCAACAATACTGTATTCAAATACAAAGGAGTAATGCCGAGGTATTTAATAAGGTATGTTTCAATATCCTGAAGGCGAAGAATCGCGATCAACCCTGTTAAATCCTTTGCAACAATGCGTGGACCAGGATATTCAAAATCATCTGAGCCCTCATCAATGATTAAAATATTTTTAGATGCCAACTCTTCAATGTCCTGGCCCATCACGAAAGTGCGCATTACCTTTAAGTCCTTCTGAGGAATTTTCAATGCTTCACCGATGTAATAAATGAGGTTACTTTGGCGCTCGGATAGTTCACCATCGGCATAACATAACTCAATAATCTTAAGGGTAAGTACAGCTTTCTGTTGAGTGGTGAGTGCCTGATTTACTTTTTTTGCTATTTGGATGATCTGAGACCAATCATCAACAAACTCTAATGTTGCTTCATCAACATTAAGATTCGATTCTGTATATCTTTTATTCTGTTTGCAAAAATCATCAAACAGGGAGAGGTAGTAACGTGTAGATTCCTGGTTAAGATGAATCGATAAGAACTCTTTTATGTTAGCTCGTTCATCTTCAGTAATCCGCTCTTTGGCTACAATTGCAAAAAGTTGAACAATCGCTTTTAGTAGTTCTTCACTCATGTTTCTTTAAAGCATGGTTTAAAAATTAAACCAATATCTGGTAAATTAAAGAAATTTTAACTTCGTTTTTAAAAAAATTGAGGCATTAAGATTGCCCGAAGTGCTATATAAATACAATCTACTGAAAATGAAACCGCTTAGCCGATTCTCCTCTTGATCAAATCACCCAGAATTAATAATCCTTCGCGTAGGTACTCATCATTTAATTGCAGAAGTTCATCCAAGGGCAGTCCTTCCTTGGAAGTGACTTTGGTATCAAGTTTTTCATCAGATTTCTCCTTTTCAGCTTCCTTCATCTCCCCTTTGCGCTTAGTTTCATTTAATGATACCTGGGTTTGAGAGAGATTCTTTTTTAGCTGCTCCGTTTCAGAGATATACTTCTTAAGGCTTTTATCAAATTTCGTTCTATCCAAATAGGAAGCACTAAGAGCGTCTACCACTGATTTATTGACCTGTAATGATTTCTGGTAATTGGCCGGGTTAATCTCATCCCAAGGAAGGGCATTAGAGCTTGCGCTCTCACCATAATGTTCTGCATCATAGGCAGACGGCAGGTTAATATCCGGACTTACTCCCTTATGCTGTGTACTGCTGCCGGTAACCCGGTAGAATTTCTGGAAAGTGATTTTCAACTCACCTACCTTCTCTTTTTCATTTATGTTACGATTCAGATCAAGCACAGTCTGATCAGTGCCCTTTCCATTCGTAGACTCGCCCACGACCACACCTCGCTGATAATCCTGAATGGCGCCAGCAAAAATTTCTGAAGCAGAGGCACTAAATCTGTTTGTTAGGACAACCAAAGGTCCATTATAAAATACTTCTTTGTCCTCGTCAGGAAGCACTTCAACCTTTCCCGTTGAATTCCGAACCTGAACAACAGGACCTTCTTTGATAAAAAGACCAGTAAGGTCCACAGCCTCGGGCAAAGAACCTCCACCATTATTTCTTAAATCCATTACAATGCCATCAACACCTTCCGTTTTTAATTCTCCAATCAGTTTTTTTACATCACGTGTGGTGCTTCTGAAATCAGGATCTCCTTTTTGATAAGCCTCATAGTCCATATAGAAACTTGGAAGAGAAATAACACCAAGTTTCATGTTTTTTCCATTAGACTGATAATTGATGATCTCTTTTTTTGCAGCCTGATCCTCCAGTTTAATTTTATCTCTGACCAGAGTTACTTCATTTGAGGGACCATTAACACCCGTTTTAGCAGGTAAAATAGTCAGGCGAACTGTAGTGCCCTTTGGCCCTTTGATCAGCTTCACTACGTCATCAAGTCTCCACCCAACAACATCAACCATTTCACCATCTTTGCCTTGTGCCACGGCAATGATCAGATCGTTCACATTTACCTTTCCCGACTTCTCAGCATCTCCACCAGGTAAAATCTTCACAATCTTTACGTAATCGTTTTCTGATTGCAGCTGGGCTCCAATGCCTTCCAGTGAAAGGCTCATCTGCTGTTTAAACAAATCGGATTGTTTTGGAGACAAGTAATTGGTATGTGGATCATACGCTCCGGTGATGGAATTCATATAAATGCTAAATACATCCTCGGCATTAAACTGAGTGAAAAACTTTGTAAATCTCACATATCTGGTCTTCAGGGTTTCTGTTATTTCGGGTTGTTTCTTGCCAGCAAGCTTTAAACTTAGCGCCTGACTTTTAATTATTTTTCTCCAGACATCATTCAATTCCTCTTGCGTAGTTGACCACGGTTCTTTATCACGGTCCATTTCATAATATTCATCGACTGTATAATCAAACTCCTGTTTAATCAGATCATTCATGACATAATCCATTCGCTCCTGATACCTTTTCACAAAGACCGTATAAATTTCATAAGCAGGACTTACGTTCTCATTCCTGATCAGGTCATCCAAAGAAAATTTGTATCGATCAAAAGCTTTGATATCAGAGGCAAGGAAATACGTTTTGCTATTATCTAATTCTTTTATGTATTGATTCAGTATCACAGCCGATAATGAGTCATTAAGACGAATCTTACGATAGTGATTATTGTCGAGAATATAGGAAACCACCCGAGCTTCCTTCCCATAGACAGGCTTTGGTTTTAATGCCAATGAGTCTATCACTGAAGCAAAACCTGAAGTTAAATAAATTGAAAAAACGATAATAAAGGATGTCCTCTTAATCATATAATGGATTTACTTCAACAAGCCCCCAAGGCAAATGTGGTGCCTGATTTTCAGACAACTTTCTCAAAATCAAATTCATTCAGGAATTTCTTTGCTTCCTCCACAGAATGGAACTCAAAAGTTTTCTTGGCACCAAGACTGGAATGAATGTCAATCTTAATAAGGTCGATATTTTTGGTACTCCGAACAGTCCGGGGCTTTAAGTGCTTATAATCATTCGTTTCTCTGCGGGAAATTGAAAACTGAGTGGCCCTTATGTTATGACAATAGGTACACTGATAGTGCTTTATCAATTCTCTAGGGGAACCATCTTCATTTCTTTCTACAATTTCTTCGCGTTGTACCCGCATGGTATAAAATCCACAATTATGGCATTGCAATGCGATTAAATGCCCCTGATATTTTTCAATCTTAATTTCCTTTGTCTTTTCATCGATCCAAACATCATAATCGATTGAAAAGATATTTTCTTCGGCCTTCATGCCCTCATCTAAATGAACATCTTCTTCATCTTCAGTAAGCAATTTCATTTTATTGCCTGTACTTGAAATTCGCGGTGTATAACGGAGTTTGCGGAGTTTATGACTAAGTCTTGTTGGATAGTAATAATCCAAAATTAATGCTGCTATATACCCGATCAACGTGGCCCCGGAAACAGAGAAAAACAATCGAACAAAGAACGCAACGCTCGTTGAGGTCATTTCATCTCTTCCATACAAGTTTATCGCTAGCGCTGCCGCTAAGCCTAGAAAATGGAATACCCATTTAAGCCACTTGATTTCTGACGCATTTATAAAATCATGCTTACTTTTTAAATCTGAAATTGAAGAAACCTTAAGTTGATATATCAGAAAGGTGATTAATGACAAAGCAATCATCATAATAGAACCAATCAGCATGATGTCATGCCACAAATCCAAAAATGCTTTTTGCGAGGAAATATCCATATGAATAAAAAATTAAATTTATGCTTAAAGGTAATTATATTAACTAAATGTGCGGTCGTTTTACAGATTTCGAAACCTGGTAAATGTAGAATTCGCAAATCTAGCCTATCTGTTTTAAAGTAAAATAACGTATTGCCAGCGCGTTTCTTTCAAGTTTAGCTCACAATAAATCAAGGAAATCCCCGATTTCAAGGCACCAATCCGTACATTTTTACACAGTTAATGTTGCATATATATCAATAATCATATTATAATTGTGCAATAATACACAACACTGTGACGGATTACGAAAAGACGAAATTGGATGTAGCCTTTAGGTCTTTTACCATTCGGAATTTTGAAAAGCCTAATGATTGCAGAAATCTTAACCAATTAAGGTATTACGTTAGAGAGTTGTGTCTGAAAATTGAAGAATACGATACGAAATTCCACTACGTCCCGGAGTGGGCTTATGCCCTGCTTACTCAATATAACCAAAAGCAAAACAGTCTTTTGCTTCAGGATTTTCAGAAGACATATGCATAGAATTTAGTCATGAAATACATCCCCTCTCCGATACCTATTAATTATCACTTTTTGTTTACAGCCACTTCTAATAAATCTGGCAGGATGCAGTACCATAAGATTAAACCAGGCGTCAGTAAACTACGCATCAGCCGCACTGAGTTTATCAGGGTTTATAATGAGCTACCTATTTTGGCAATCACGCCCATTCCGCTAAAGGGTCAAGAACTTGTTTTCCAATTAGAGTTCTACGTATAGCTTATTTATTTAAGATGGCTTCCAAATCAACGGGTGAATAATTGATTGACTTTATTGTTTTGTTGTCTGCCTTTCGATAGACAAGCCATTTGTCACCTTCTTGTTTGTAATAGCATTCTGTACCATCCTTAACTTTATAATGACTCACGGTTTTTATCGCTTCTTCTTCTGAGATGCAAGCCTTGCTCATATTTGAGCGCTGAACCTCCTCAAATAATTCCTTGAACTTATCCGCAAGACCAAATTCAAGAATGGCACCAGACAATACATATTGTATATCACACAACGCATCGGCAACACCCACAAGATCATTTTGCAAAATGGCAACTTCCATTTCTTTCAACTCCTCGGCAATCAATGCCACCCTCAGCTTACATCGGTTTTCATCCGGGATTGCGGGCTTACTCAAAATTGGATGCTTAAAAGTTGTGTGAAATTCTGCTACAAGGTTTAGTGCGTCAGGTTGTTGCATAAATGGGTGTTAGAAATTTTCTCAATGATACATTTTTCTTTTGTAAAAAAGGAAGCTTGGAAATGGCTTAACCAGGCTCGAAGGTCAGTTACTTTAATCCGCTTTGAACTATTCCGTTCGGCCAAGTAGCCTTATATTTGACGTTTTAAATCCAGTAATGAAGAAGAATTTTGTTGAAGAACTAAGATGGCGTGGGATGATACACGATATCATGCCCGGCACAGAAGAACAGCTGAGTAAGGAAATGACATCCGGTTATATCGGGTTTGACCCCACAGCAGATTCTCTGCATATAGGCCACCTGGTTCAAATCATGACCTTACTGCAATTTCAGCAATGTGGGCATAAGCCCTTTGCACTTGTGGGTGGAGCCACGGGTATGGTGGGCGATCCTTCTGGTAAATCAGCGGAACGAAACCTTCTTTCGGAAGAAGTGCTTAGACATAACGAGTCTTGTGTCAAGAAACAGCTAGAGAAATTTCTCGATTTCTCGACTGGAACGGCCAATTCAGCAGAAATGGTTAACAACTATGACTGGTTTAAAAACTTTTCATTCCTTGATTTTATTCGGGATGTTGGAAAGCACATCACCGTGAACTACATGATGTCCAAGGACTCTGTGCAAAAACGTCTGGAGTCTGGTCTTTCATTCACAGAATTTACCTATCAACTTGTGCAGGGCTATGACTTCTATTGGCTTTACAAACACAAAAACTGTAAGCTTCAAATGGGTGGCTCCGACCAATGGGGAAATATCGTAACCGGTACCGAACTGATTCGCAGAAAAGAAAGTGGAGATGCCTTCGCCTTAACCACACAACTCATCAAAAAAGCAGATGGTACTAAGTTTGGAAAAACAGAAGGTGGAAACGTGTGGCTTGATCCAAAGAAAACATCGCCCTACAAGTTCTATCAGTACTGGCTTAACATCTCTGATGAAGATGCTGCCAACTTTATTAAAATATTCACACAGCGATCGAAAGTAGAAATTGAAGCAATTACTGCCGAGCACAATCAGGCTCCTCATTTAAGAAAACTTCAAAGTGAATTAGCCAAAGACATAACATTGAGAGTCCATTCACAGGATGATTACGATGCTGCCATCAAAGCCTCTTCCATCTTGTTTGGTAATTCAGTTACTGAAGACTTACAAAGCCTGGATGAAGACACGCTGCTAGCCGTTTTTGAAGGTGTACCACAGGTTACGATCACCCGGTCTTCATTCGATAATTGTATCAGCGTTACTGACCTACTATCAGAAACTACGCAATCAACAATATTTCCCTCCAAAGGCGAGGCTCGCAAAATGATTCAAGGTGGTGGCGTAAGCATTAATAAAATTAAACTTAACGATCCTGTTCAGAAGCCTGGATTTGATTTACTTCAAAACAAATATCTTTTAGCCCAGAAGGGCAAGAAGAACTATTACTTGATTATTGTTGAGTAGACTATTTCGTCTTCAGAATAAAGACTACTCTACCTTTTGATCGCTCAGGAGCTTTACCAGAAGAAGTTCTTACTAGTGAATTTTTTCTGATCTCGTCTTTAAGAAGCTGCTCAGCACGAGGACTTAGTCCTCGCTGAATAGTTTGAATGCCTATGATATCTCCCTTGTCATCACACTCGATCTCAAACTCAATGCGGCCATCTTCATTATCTGGCAGATTAGGAACTATAGGATCGTCTGCCCATACCCAACCTGACATAGAGAGTCCAAAACCATCTCCACCACCACCTCCGCCTTGCTGACCGTAAAGTGATTTTGCATCTAACTTTCCTTCGGGGCTACCCTTATCTCCTGTTTTTCCTTTATCATCTCCTTGACTGGTAGTGTTATCACCTTTTTTTGTATCGGTGCCTTTTTCCTCAGCTACTTTTACTTCTTTATCTTGTTTTTTTACCTCTTCTTTTGGAATATCCTTGACTTTAGTTTCTACAGGTTTGTCTTTTACAACTTCCTTCTTTGTTTCTTTTACCTCCTCATTTACCACCACAGGGCTTTCCACTTTTGAAACAACTTGCTCAATGGGTTTCTCAATAACTTCCTCCTGAACAGGCTCTGAGGTATCTTCTTGCTGAGTATCGTCTTCGGCCTGTTGTTCTCCTGGTGATGTCTCAGGCTGAATTTCTCCACCACCCTGATCATCCATTCCAAAATTCAACTCAATGCCGTATTCAGGAAGAGGCGGATTAGGCGCTCGCCATGCCATCAGAAGCATGAAAGCTAATAACAAAAGTCCGTGAATACCGATGGAGGTAATCAGGGCAATTGTTTTGTCTTTTTTTTCTTGCTGCTCGCTCATGTTATTTTGGTTTTGTGGCGATCGAAACTTTTGCCTCTAATTTTGTGGCTACACCTGCTACAAATACCATTTCGCGGGTTGCTACACTTTCATCAATATGCAACACAACTACTCCCTTATTTCCAGCCAACCTGCTTTTTAGTTCACCTTCTAACGTAGATTTTGTGACTTGCTTTTCGTTAACATAAAACTTTAAGTCTTTGGTAACCGTGATGGAAACTTTTTGCACCTCAATCGTACTGGCCACACTGGATGGAAGATTTACCGGCAATCCTGATGGCGTAACGAATGAAGATGTGAGCATGAAAAAAATCAATAGCAGAAAAACTAGATCAGTCATGGAAGCCATGCTGAAGGCGGGGTCTACTTTATTTCGCGTTTGGATATTCATCGCTTATCTGGCTCCTGCAATAAGTCTATAAATTCAATCGAAGAGTACTCCATTCTATGCACCACTTTCGAAACACGCGTTACCAGGAAATTATATCCCAGGTAGGCAATGATCCCAACAACCAAGCCTGCAACCGTTGTCACCATAGCAGTGTAAATTCCATCTGCCAACAGTTTAGGACTAACTGAGCCCTCTTCCTGAGCAATTGCCATGAAGGCTCCCACCATGCCTACCACCGTTCCAAGAAATCCAATCATGGGTGCAGCACCTGCTATAGTCGCCAATACGGATAGGTTCTTCTCTAAACGAAATACTTCAATCTTCGCTACATTCTCAATGGAAGCCTCAATATTTTTTAAAGGACTTCCGATTCGGACCACTCCTTTTTCAATCATGCGGGCTACTGGAGTATCGTGTTGGGAGCAAAGAATCTTGGCTCCATTGATATCGCCTTTCAATACAAGTTCTTTTATTCTACTCATAAAGGCATCGGAACTCACATTGGCTTTATTAATGGTCAGAACCCGTTCCACAAAAATGTATACAGCAATCACCGAACAAATTGCAAGAGGAATCATCAAAGGGCCACCTGCCAACGTTAACTCCCATATTGATATGGCTTGTTGAGGAGTAACTGCCGGAGTGTCTGTAACAATCTGAGCTAACATCATAAGTTTAAAAAATGGTATCTAAAAATAACTCTAACTAGTACTTGATCACCCAAACACCGTCACCATACTTTTGTTTTACCTGATCGGCACTGGTTTGAGCGTCTGCAAACGTTCCGAAATCACCGAGCGTTAAACGATAAAACTTCTTTTTCCCATATGGAGGAATGATCTTAACACTAGTTCCTTCTGCACTTATTTTCTTCGCGAAATCCATTATCAGATCATCATCTATGTCACTTGAAATAACCACATGATAACTCCCCGTTCGCGCACTTAGTGTTTCAATTGTTCCTTGAGTTGGCGTGACAACGACTGCAACGGCTTTCTCCTGATCTAATCTTCTACGCTCTGCTTCTTCCTTCTCTTTTGCTAAACGTGCCGCTTCCTCCTTACGTTTTTTATCAGCTTCCTGTTTTGCAAGTTGTTCCTTTTTGGCCTTTTCCGCTTTCGGCTTATACACATATTGATAAATCAAAAAGCCAGCCACCACCAGTACCAAGCCTATTATAACTGCAATAATAACAGGTGCTTTTGAAGCAGACTCTTCTTCAGGCGTATACGAATAACTCTTTTCACTCTCTTCGCTTTGACTACTCTCACTTACATTTTCCTCACTCGAGTATAACGGAGTTGTTGTCGCTGCAGACTCATCTGTTGAATCGAGTGGTTTGTAGTCAAGATCCGGTAAGCCGAAATTATCGTCACCGTTGTTTCCTTCATTTAGATTTTCACCTTCATTCTCGGGATTATCTGTATGCTTTGCCATGGTTTTGGTTTTTCAGTACTCTACAAAAATAACGTAATTTCCTTAAATTTAAACTATCCCTAAAATACATAGGTTAGCCCGCCTAACACCTGCAGGCCTCTCACAGGATAATTCAAATACAACTGATACTCGTTGGCCAATAGATTACTACCTTTTAGAAAGACAGAAAACTGTGAAGACACAAAATAATTCAGTCTTAGATTCAAATCAAAAGCTGCATCTAAAGTGATCACAGTGTTGGTGTCCACATTGAATGCTTTAGCCCCTCCTTGGGACATCAGGTCTGCATTGATCAAAAATTTATCAACAATATTAAATGAAGAGTTTAAAGTCATTCTATAGGTTGGCCTATGCCAGGCAGCTTCTACTTTATCTGTTGAATAACCAAACAAATCTCCACGTAATGAAAAGCGAGCTTTATCTGTTTGTGAATAACTTAATTCACCAAATAAATTCGTTCGCTTGGTATTGCCGTCATCATAAACGGTTATAAAACGGGCTCTGTCTAAGGTGTTATTCTGGTAGAAATATAAGTCCTTAAGATTAGCCAATGAAACTCCGGTGCCGAAAGCAATTTTGCTTCCCAACTTTCCTTTTAATCCACCAGAAAACTCCACGGTGCGATTGGTGTTGAATATACCAATATTGGCATCAAGCCAAGGATTTTCATGCGCCAGACTATGCAATGAGACTTTATCGATATCACCACTTAGCCCCGCATAAACTTCCACTGATTTACCTAGTTGATATTCCGCTTTTACGTTTGGATAAACATGAATGGATTTACTTTTTCCGATGGTATCATTTTCCAAAGCTATGTTGAGGCCAGCTGTTAGTTTCAGGTTTTCGATCGGTGCAAATTGGTAGGCTGGTTTCACTTTAAAAATATGACGGGGCTTTGCTTCCACCAGGGCGTCTTTTCTGGTTATTAAAAAATATTCTGAATTGATAACAAACTTACTATCCTCAGTAAAATCATAATCACTTTGAAAAGCAATGTTTACTTCACTTTCGGAAGCCTCAAACTTGTCACTCAGATAGCTAAAGCCACCACCTAATTTATAGTTGAAGTCTGAATTTTTAGGATTCTCAATGGAGCCACCCAGACTGATAATTGTATACGATTGTTTCTCTGGCGATTGTTCAATTACCGGATCTGGCAAATAGCCATAGAAACGATTTTTAAAGTTTTCAAATTTCAGGAAACCCCCTGTCGTTCCATATTTACCAAACGCTTTACCAAATAAAGATAATTCAGTATTACCGCTTGAAGAATTCTCTTTATCAACAGGGCCGGTGCCAAAACTCTGATGAAAAAATTTCAATCCATAAAATTTATCCTTGCTTCGTTTATTGGTAAGGTAAGCTTCAAACAGTGGCGAGGTATAATTACCAAAACCAGCATTTACGTAGTTCCCATATAACTTGGCAATCTGTTCTTGCTGAAGTCGAAGAGGTCTTATCGAAGGGCTATAGTCGCCAGATAAAAAATTTAAGTTTTTGAAATCATAGGTGATCTCAGGCTTTATTGGTTCAACCGGCCTGGGTGGTACTTTTTCAAAATTGCGATTTGCCTTTGGCACCACAATTTGACGTTCCTTCACAATCTCAATTTCTACCTTCTCAATTTCTCCTTCACCCCACTTTTCTTTTTCCTTCTCCTGAGCGACTGAAATTACGCTAACGCTCAATATGATTGCTAATAGAGTTAGGCGCTTACTGTTTTTTGTTTCTTTAATCATTGTTCAGAAGCTCGTTTAATTATCGACTGAATCAGCCTTCAATTGCTTTTGTTTATTGACCTCTTCGTTCGTAATCTTCTTTAATTTTTCTCTTGCTATTACTTTAATATTCTCTTGAGGAAAATTATCAATTAATGAATTGAGTGTACCCTTTGCCTGAAATGAATCGCCCATAGCAAGATAGTTGTCGGCCAATAGTAAGAAGGACTTGCCTACCCAATCCGGATATGCTGCAAAATCACTATTTAAACTGATCAGGGTTTCATAGCACTGCTTGTTCTGTTTATTTAAATATTGAATTTCACCCAGCAAGTATTTTGCCTCGGCACCGTATTCGTCCTGAGCCGAATTAAGGGTGTTCAAAAATTCATCTTGTGCAAGATCATAGTCACCCTTCGCCATCGCTGCTTTTCCTAGATACAGTGAGGCCTTATTTTGAGCGCCTGCATTTATATTTCCTTTCTCCAAAATAATCTGGGCGTACTGGGTAGTTGAATCATACTGAGCAAGTAAATAGTGCGACTCCATCAAGCCCGACCATGCCGAATATTGATCCTTTTTATTGGTAGCTAACCTTGCCAGCTGATGATAGTACGGTATGGCCTTATCATAATGCGCTAACTTAAACTCCAACTCTGCCAAACGACCAATTACTTTGTTGGCAAATAGAAAAGCCTTGTCGGAAGCCACTTCCTGATAAATCGTCAACGCTTTATTGAAATCCTTTAGGCGATAATAAGACTCAGCTTCATAATATCTCACCTCACTCAATCGTGGAGATTCGGGATACGAATCGGCATATAAGGCAAGTCGTTGAATAGCTCTCTGATAATCCCGGTTATCATACAGATTTTTAGCTGACTCAAACTCTACAGATTCAATGCCTTTTGCATCAGGGTTGGCACTCTTAACCTGGTTAAAATACTTGTCAAACTCAGCAGAGCGACCGGTAAGATTTAGTGCCTCCTGTAATTGTAATATAATATCACTGCCAGCTGGATGGTTGGGATAGTTTTCTATGACTGTGATATAATCCTGAGCGGTCTTGTCATACACCTTCAGATTATAATAAGATGCTGCTCTTCGGGTATATGCGTACGGAGCAAACCTTGATGATGGATTGTCTTGAATTAGCTTTGAATAACTTTCAACCGCTTGCGCGTAATTACCTTGTTCGAAATCTACCTGGGCTCTGCGAAACAACGCTTCGTCATACACCCCTGATTTAGGATAATCTTTGATTACTTTATCCAACTCAACAATGGCCTCAGCATACTTACTTGTGATGCCAAGAATTATTCCTGATTGTAAATGTGCATAGTCGGCATCGGGAGAATTCATTTGAGTAACCTTTTTGTAATTATTGAGTGCATCCTGATATGACTTACTCACATAATAACAATCGGCAAGTCTTAATACCCCATCAGCAAGATTAGGCTGAGTGCGAGACGACTTATTTACAAACTCTTTAAAGTTGAATAGCGCGCGGTCATACTGCTGCAAATTGTAGTAGGCATATCCCAAACCATACCTGGCTTTTAATATCAGATCTTGATTGACTAAGCCTGTAATTCCTATTATACGCAAATAATTTTCTGCTGCCTGCTCATATTTCTTACCAATAGAATAGGCTTCACCATTCCAGAAACTTGCTTCGGCCACATAGGCTGGATCAACGGGATACTTCAATGATTTTTCAAAGAACTCCACTGAAGTCGGATAGTCTTCCTTATTAAATAGTTCAATGCCTTTCAACATGGTTGCTTTTTGAAAGGCCCTCTCTATTGCAGGGCTCTTTCGTGGTAAGGCTTCTATGTACTCAATGGCCTTATTATAGTTCGATGCATTTACATAAGCTTGAGAAAGCAACTCCTTTATTTCATCGCTGTGTGTGCTTTTAGGAAACGCTACTAGTATTTTCTCAAATTCAGAAATTGCCTGATCGGGTTTCCCCATGTCATACGCAATCTTAGCGTACTGATATGTACTTTCCTCTACCAACTTTTGATCCGGCCTGAACTTACGGGCGATATCAAAGGCAGTGAGAGCCATAGGCTTCTGATTCTGCTTTAAATAGAGCGCGCCCAGGTAATAGGAAGAGTAATAACCTACAGAATCCTTATCTGCAAATGAAGATTTAAGATATTTCATCGCTACGGCATCATCACCCAGCGTGTAGGCCACATATCCGGCTCGGAGCAATACTCCTTTGTCTGCTTTCTCCTCCCGACCAGTCAGATATTTATTATAGCCCGTAAGTGCATTTTTAAAATCTCCTTTCTTATAATAGGCTTCTGCAGAAAGCAGTGCAATCTCTTCTTTATTGGTTACACCTTCCTTGCCTTCTATGGCTCGGGTGTAAGAGAGCAATGCATCATAATCCTGCTGCTTATTATACACATTGGCGATCATGTAAGGAACCACTTTTGCATACGCCTCATTTTGTTCAGCACGCTTTAGATCAGTGAGAGCCGAACCATAATCAGCCTGACTATATTCAATAAACCCAGCATAATAACTGGCCGCAGGACCATAAAGGCCTCCAATTGTTTTTATGTTATTGAACTGGCTTAAAGCATCTTTCAATGATTTTAAATTGAACAAACTGTATCCCCATCTGAATCTCCCAATATTCTGCTGTTCAGCGTTTAACCCGCTAAAATCAACCTTCGTGTAAAATGAGGAGGCCTTTTTAAAATTCTTCTCATTGTAATAGAAGTTGGCCAAATCATAATTAGCGGTAATTGACTTTGGGTGTTTAGGGTAATTATCAATGAAAGACTCAATCTGCTTTTCAGCATCACCATGGTATAGATTGAGAGCACAATAGGCTACATAATATTCGGCATCAGCACGCCTTGCATCGACTGTGGGAGTTGCTGCAATGAACTCAGAAAATAATTCCCTGGCCGCGCCATACTGTTTGTGATCCAATAACTCCAGTCCTTGACTAAATTTTCTTTCGTTCTGCTGTTGAGAAAGCAGATTCTGTGAATAAGAAGAAAATACAACGAAGACTGAAACGAGAAGAATACTGTAACTCTTCATTCAAAGTTTTTTCGTAAAACAGAAAATATTAAAAAATATTGCAGGGAAAAGTTTAAAAAATGAGCCTTGGACATCCTGCTAATTCCAAAATTACTCAATCTATTTCGAATAATCAGTATATCTCCCCCATGAAAATCACTAGAGAGTGATCTTAAATCGATGAACAGAGAGATACCCGTGATGGGTTCTGGTTTCTACATGAGCCTAAAAACCAGTTCTTTTAATATCTCACCTTCCTCACTACTCCCGCTATTCACACCTTTAAGTTTAAGGTCAGCTTCTTTGAGCAGGGAGATGTTCTCAATGATTTTTGCAACCGAATAGCGTCTGGAGGCAGCGCTATAATCCCGGACGGCATAAGGGCTGATTTTTAATGCCGCAACAAGTCCCTTTTCAGATGTGTCGGATAGTGTACTTGCCACCAGAAGCTTACTGAAAAATGAATACAAAATTGCAACCATAGGAATCACAGGATTCTTCTTTGTATTTCGTTCAAAGTAAGCGGCAATCTTAGCAGCCTGGTAGGTGTCCTTCGTGACGAAAGCTTTCTGTAATTCAAAAATATTGTATTCCTTGCTGATCCCTA
>JANOUH010000049.1:0-8250 GCA_031416795.1 Cytophagales bacterium
GAACAGAAGAAATCTTACAATCTTATCGTAATCGATTTAAGGCTTGCAAAATAATAAGTCAGGTTAATTCTGGTAGATCGGTTGTGAGAAACCGGGGTGCTTCAGAAGCGAGTGGCGATGTGCTCATCTTTTACGATGATGACATGGAACCCGATTCTGATTCAGTAGATCGCCATAATTCGTTTCATAAAAATTATGCTGGCATACTGGTTGGCAATCCAGTAGAATTTATGAATTCAGAGAAAGCGGATTTCCAAAACTATAAAGCGAGGCTTACCAGTATTTGGACGAAAAAGTACTCTGAGGGACTTACCCAAATGGACTATTCTAATTTATTTTTTACGGCAGCAAACTGTTCTATAGCGAAAAACCTGTTCTTTGCTATGGAAGGGTTTGATGAGCGACTTACCGATGCGGAGGATTATGATTTTGGTTATCGCGCATTGGAAAGGAAAATTCCTGTATTCTTCGATAAAAGTAACAAGGCCATTCATCATGATCCGATAACAGCAGAAAAGTATATTCAACGACTTAGACTTTATGGTATGGCGCATTCCAGGTTGTATGAATTGCATCCAGAACGAAAACACAATCTTACAATCAAGAAATCCTATTGGAAGAGAATGCTTTACAGATTAATGGCCAATCCACACCTGGTTAAATTAATAGACAAAGGCTTCTTCAAAGGAATATTCCCCGAATCAATCCGTTTTAAAATTTATGACATTGTTATTCAGGCATTAGCGGTGGAGTTTCCATGGAAGCGCTTATGAAGAAAAGAAAAGTAGCCTATATAGTTTCAGACGTTGAGAAAGCATTGGCTTTTGAATGGACCGCACAGAGCCTGATATCTGAGGTTGATCTTTCCTTTATTCTAATTGGCAAAAAAAATACATCACTTTCATCCTATCTTAAAGAAAATAATGTTTCATGTATTGTTGTTTCGGATGAAGAACAGCCTGGCAATCTTAATAAATGGTTGAAAATCTATTCGATTCTACGGACAGAGAAACCAGATGTGGTTCATGTACATCTTTGGAGAGCAATGTTACTGGGGCTTTCAGCCGCTTGGGTGTCCGGAATAAAAAAGAGGGTGTTAACACGCCATCATGCCACACTTCACTATGTTGAATATCCATCTGGACGAAAATGGGACTTACTTTGTAATGCCCTGGCCACAGATATAATTGCCATATCGGAAAATATTAAAGATATCGTAATTCTCAGAGATGGGGCGAAACACTCTAAGGTTCATGTTATTCATCATGGCTTTGAGTTTTCTTACTTTAGAGATATTGATCGCGAGCGCATAGATAGTATACGTGAAAAATACCGGTTGTACAGCAGGCCAATAATTGGAGTTATTTCCCGGTACGTTAAATTCAAGGGAGTTCAATATATTATTCCGGCATTTAAGAAAATAAGATTCGAGTTTCCGGAGGCACACCTTGTTCTGGCAAATGCTCAAGGGGATTACACAGCAGAAATTAGGAGTATTCTTAAACAATTGCCTGAGGGATCGTATACAGAGATTCAATTTGAAGATGATTTGGCTGCGCTTTACAAGGTTTTTGATGTGTTTGTTCATGTTCCGATTGATGCACAAGCGGAAGCCTTTGGTCAGACTTATGTCGAGGCATTGGCAGCTGAAATACCATCAATTTTTACACTGTCTGGCGTGGCAAGAGAATTTATAAAGGATAAAGAGAACGCGCTGGTTGTAAACTTTAAAGATGATGAAGGTATTTTTTGGGGCATAAAAACGCTACTTGTTGATGAAAAGAAACGATGTGGAATTGTTAAAAATGGATTTGATTCCTTGACAAGTAAATTTGATCTTCGAATTATGATCGACAAACTTGTAGAAATATATACTACATGATACTGAGAAAAGTAAGAACAGTCCCTGTTTTTAATAAGCTCATACGCGATGCCTTGGTGTTAGTAAGACGCAGTATTTTGTTTTTACAAAGGCGCTGGAAAATTTCTGGTTGTGTCAATTTAAGTTTTGAAGGAGTCCGATTTAAATATTACAGCCGTGCTGATGATTCTATAGCTGACACATTGTTTTATGGCAACCACTACATTGAGCATGCAAGCATTAAGGCTTTTTTGAATATTGCGAGATTGTCGAAAGTGATTTTAGATATAGGAGCAAACACAGGATTATATACCGTTATAGGAGCCAAAAGTAATCCTGATGCAACTTTTTACACGTTTGAACCACATCCTGCAAATTGTAAAAGACTTAGGCATAATATTCAACTGAATGGCCTTAAGAATGTATCCGCATTCCAACAGGCAGTTGGTAATACAAACTCTAACATTCAATTTTTTGTCCCCAAAACGGGTGAAATAATTGACACAAGCTCCGCCCTACAAGATTTTAGCCAATCTACTTATGGCGGTAAAATTTCTTGGATCGACATTACTGTGGGACAAACCACCCTGGATAATTTTGTTGAGATGAATTCCGTAAGTCGGGTTGATTTGATGAAGGTTGATGTAGAAGGGTATGAATTGATGGTATTTGATGGAGGAAAAAAGTTGATAGAAAAATTTAGGCCGGTCATCATCTGTGAAATTTTTCTTAATGATGAAAAGAGAAATTATTTTCATCAATTCATAAAGCAGCATGGCTATGTTACGTATACGATATTGGAAGAAGGACTTGTGCGGACGGATGGAGAGCTAATTCAAAATGAAACAGGCTTAAATTATTTGTTTTCTACCGTCAGAGCCGAAAAAGTATTTACTCCATTGCGTGAAGTACATCAGCTCATTAAAATCAGTGTTTAGAAATGATTTCGTTACCAACAACCTTCATTTCAATTGTAGTACCAACATTTAATCGTGGAGAACACATCACCAAAACCATTCAGTCTGTATTACAACAGGAGAATAGAAGCTTTGAATTAATAGTTGTCGATGATGGAAGCACGGACAATACTGAGGAGATCGTGTTGTCATTTACGGACAGCCGGATTAAGTATTTTAAGAAATCAAATGCTGAACGTGCTGCGGCACGGAATTACGGAGTAAAACGAGCGCAAGGTGACTTCGTAACTTTTTTAGATTCTGATGATCTGTTAAAAGAGAATCATCTTTCAGAAGCAGTTCATTTTATTGGTAGGCATACTGATGTTGCTTTATTTCATTTAGGATATGATGTAATTAATCCGGATGGTACCGTAATCTATCCATGGAAAGCTTTGCCCGATCCTGTGAATGATAAATTAGCCGAAGGGAATTTTCTAAGTTGCCTGGGTGTATTTGTGAAGAAAGAGATTCTTCTGCAATATCCTTTTATCGAAGACCGAGAGCTATCAGGTTCTGAAGATTATGAGCTATGGATAAGATTGGCTGCTCGATTCCCAATTCGAGCTCATGCCGTTGTTACGGCCTCATTGGTAAACCATGAGACAAGAAGTGTGTTGCAAATTGATAGCACCGGGTTAATGAAACGTATTTCCTTGGCAAAGGAATATATAGGAAAGGATATGCACGTGAGGGCTACTTACGGATCTAAAGTAAAAAAAATATTTGCGTACCTGGATTTATATGCAGCTTTGCATTTGGCAATGGGGAAGCACAGAGTAATGGCGTGGAAGGCTTTGATTCAGGCAACGTTACAAGCTCCATCTATTGTAACAAATTATCGGTTCCTGGTGGTTATTAAAAAGCTTATTCTATTTTAGAATGATATGTGTGGCATTGCAGGAATAATTTCACAGAAGACACTGGATCATTCCGCTGTTTCAAAGATGATGAATGGCCTCCTTCATCGTGGACCTGATGCCAATGGTATTTTTACTGATGAATCCCAGACTGTTGCGTTAGCTCACACGCGATTAAGCATTATTGATTTGAGCACAGCAGCAAATCAACCCTTCTATTCTCAGGACAATCGCTATGTGGTTGTATTCAATGGTGAGATATATAATTTTCAACAGATACGGAATGAATTAACAGCTCACCATTCCATACCATTTAAAACCCATTCCGATACAGAAGTTATCATTGAAGCCTTTGCTTTATGGAAAGAGGAATTTGTGAAAAGATTGCATGGGATGTTTGCCATTGCCATATTCGATCAATTGGCGCAGAGACTTTTTTTATTTCGAGACCGAGTTGGGAAGAAGCCACTTTTCTATTTTTCTTCAGATGGCTTCTTTGCTTTCGCTTCAGAGATAAAGGCTCTTTTGAAGCATCCGGCAATACGGACGCAGGTTAAAATAAATAAGGACGTAATTAGTTCGTTTCTTCATCTTGGTTATATACCTGAACCAGCAACCATATATTCTAATATTCATAAATTTCCATCGGGTCATCTTGGTGAAATTGATAGGAGTGCCAATCTTATTTTAAAATCCTATTGGAAAATCCAGGACAACATTCATTCAGGAAAAATAAAGTCTGCAGACTTAGCGAAAAAACAACTTCAGGTATTGCTCGATGATGCGGTCAAAGAAAGACTGATCAGTGATGTGCCGTTAGGAACTTTTCTCAGTGGGGGCACAGACTCTTCCTTAATATCCGCTATTGCCTCAAAATTTACTTCGTCATCTTTAAAAACATTCAGTATAGGTTTTAAGGAAAGTAAATTTGATGAGAGCAAATATGCACGCAAGGTGGCACAACATCTTCACACAAATCATTCAGAGTATATTTTAGATGAGCGAGAAGCTATTGATATTTTAGAAACTTATCTGCACCATTTTGATGAACCTTTTGCAGACACATCGGCCATTCCAACTATGCTCGTTTCAAAGCTGGCGCGTAAGGAGGTGAAGGTTGTCCTTACAGGCGATGGAGGTGACGAGTTGTTTCAAGGATATGGAGCCTATACCTGGGCGAACAGGTTAGATCGTCCATTAACAAAATTAATCAGGCAGCCATTAGAGGTTTTATTACGCGCCTCTGGCAAAAGTCGTTTTGAAAGAATAGCGCACATGCTTGAATCCGTAAAAATAGGAGGTGAGAGAAGTCATATTTTTTCGCAGGAACAATATTTCTTTTCTCAACAGGAAATCCGGGACAGTCTATTAAAAGATAAAAGTACGTTTAGGCCATTTCAATATGATGAAGGAGGTCTGCTGAAATGGAATTTGGCAGCAGGGGAAAGACAGGCTTTATTTGATTTTCAGTATTATTTGAAAGATGATCTATTGGTAAAAGTTGACCGTGCATCAATGTATTATGCTTTGGAGTGCCGTAATCCTTTACTGGATTATCGTCTAATAGAATTTGCTTTTTCTTTGGACTCGTCACTAAAGGTAAAAGATGGAAAGCCGAAGTGGTTATTAAAGGAGTTGCTGCGCGAGCATTTACCAGATGCTTTGGTGGATAGACCAAAGTGGGGCTTTAGTGTACCCATGGCCAACTGGCTGAAAAATGATTTGCGTTATTTAATCGATTCTTATTTGAATGAAACAATAATTGAGGAGATCAATTTGTTTAATGTATCCTACATAAAGAAAATTACTGCTGATTTCTTCGCTGGAAAAGAGTACCTGTATAACCGGTTATGGGTGCTTATCGTATTGCATAAATGGATTAAGGAAAATCAATGAAAACATCATCGAACCATGTGCTATACCTTTCTTACGATGGCCTGACCGATCCGTTGGGACAATCACAGATATTGCCATATCTGGCAGGTCTCACTGCCTTAGGTTACATCATTACAATCATCAGCTTCGAAAAAAAGGATAGGTTGAAAACATCTTATCAAAAGATCCGCCAGTATTGTATTGAAAATAACTTATTGTGGGAGCCATTGATTTATCATAAAAGCCCTCCAGTATTATCAACACTGTATGACCTGATAGCATTACGCAGAAAGACACGAAAGCTATGCCATGCGGGAAATTTCTCAATCGTGCATTGCAGGAGCTACATTACTGCATTAATAGGATTGAGGTTGAAAAATAAATATGGAGTCAGGTTTATATTTGATATGCGAGGCTTTTGGGCGGATGAGCGCGTAGAGGGAGGATTATGGAATTTGCAAAATCCGCTATATAGAATTGTTTACAAATACTTTAAAAAAAAGGAAAGAGAATTTCTGACAAAGGCCGACCAAATAATATCGCTTACGGATAACGCAAAAATTGAAATTCTGTCGTTGAATTTGAAAATAGGACCAATATCCGTTATACCCACTTGCGTAGATTTGGAATTATTTGATCCGGTTAGAATAAGTGAGGAGACAAAGGTCAATCTCAGGAAAAAGCTTGGTATTAAAGAAGATGATTTTGTATTGCTTTATCTTGGTTCATTGGGCACTTGGTATATGATGGAGGAAATGTTGGCGTTTTTCGAACACCTGAAACGTGAAAGACCATCCGCCAAATTTCTCATTGTTTCTCAGGATCAATTTGACTTAAGCAATGTCAGGCTCGGAGAAAGTATTATTGTTTCGAAGGCAGAGCGTCAAGAGGTGCCTTTGTTCATCTCGTTAGCCTCGGCTTCTGTAATGTTCATTAAACCAACTTTTTCCAAGAAGGCATCTTCTGCCACCAAACTTGCAGAGATATTGGCGATGAACATACCAATTTTTGTAAATGCGGGCTGGGGGGACCTGGAATCAATTTTTAGAGAAATCCCTCAGTTTATAGTTCACCTTGATCAAATAAAAGATATTAATTTCGAGCAACTTGAAATTTCAAAAAGTAAATTATTGAGAGATTTAGCTCAGCGATATTTCAATTTACAGGAGGGTATTAGCAAATATTCCAAAGTATACCAAAACATGATGCAAACATGAGGGCTGGTTTAAATTTGAAAATTACTTTGATCCCGTTCATGATGTTTGTCCTTTATGGACACGCTGTGCTTTCGCAAGCAGATTTCACCGCAGCATCTATAGCTTGTAAGGGTGAAAATATTGTCATCACAAACAATTCTGTAAGTGCAACTTCATTTGTTTGGGATTTCTGTAATGATGCCTTATTAAAAGACCCAATTCTCAATCAGGTGACTACTGCACCAGGAAGTATTCCGGTTGGACTTTCGTTGGAATACAGCAACGGTAATTGGTATGGATTTGTGGCAAATCGCGAGGGCACTTTAATACGATTAGATTTTGGAAATAATCTCAAATCGATTCCTGTGTCGTTTGATCTTGGAAATTTTAGTGTGCTAAATGGGCCAAGTGATATTGACTTGTACAATGAAAACGGAAGTTGGTATGGGTTAGTATCAAATTACTATGGAAGTAATCTTGTAAGGCTTTCGTTTGGAAATAGCCTGGGAAATTTTCCAACTGCTTATAATCTTGGAAATTTAGGAAGTTGGAATACTTTATATGGCGTTGATATTGTTAAATCTGATAATAATTTATTTTGCTTTGTAACTAGCCAGGGTACAAATTCCATTAGTGTTATAAACTTTGGATCGAGCATATTAAATAATCCAGTAGCAGCAGACGTTCTTACTTATACCGACCCATTGTTAAGCTCGCCAATGAAGATCCAGCTTCTGAAAATTTCAACAGGTTGGATTGGGATGATCACATGCATTGGAAATAATAAAGTGATAAAATTAGATTTTGGACTAGACTTGCTATTAACCCCATCGTTCAATTCCCTTGCCGATATTCCCCTTCCTGCTGGTCTTGATTTTAAACAGGACGGAAATAGTTTTAGTGCCTTTGTTGAATCTCAATCAGGTACTCTCTACCGTTTTACTTTTGGAAACAATCCATCCAATCCTCCAATAATTGAAAATATGGGCAATTATGGACTTTTTGGGCCTACCTATGGAATATCCCTTATTAAACAATGGCCTGACTGGAGCTTGTTCGCAATTGATTTCTTTAGCCGCAACATTGTTCGTTTTGATTTTTTAGATGAGTGTGCCGGTCAGAATATGATAACATCAAATGCATCTGAGCCGACCCTCGTTTTTCAAAGTTCAGGAGAAAAATCAATTGAACTGGCCGCATTTGATCAAATAGGAAACGTAACGACTAAAAACTCTTCAATCAATATAGAGGCGAAAGAAGCTCCTTCTCTTGCCATTTTCTATGAAGGACTATGTGTTGGCCACCAGGTTAATTTTTATGCTACCGAGGTAAGTGGAAAAAGTTTGAAGAAATTTATATGGAATTTTGGAGACATGTCCCCAACAGATGCAAACAGTACCCCATCGCATTTGTATTTGTCTGCCGCCAATTATTCTGTGGAATTAAAAGCAACGGATGATATGGAGTGTTCTAATTCAGTTGTAAGGGAAATAAAAATTTAT
>JANOUH010000050.1:0-7794 GCA_031416795.1 Cytophagales bacterium
GGACCGCCTGGCCGCTGTTTGTGGTGCTCAAGATCTTTTTCCTACTAGAAATTGCCTGATTATCGATGCCGGCACTTGTATCAATTACGAGCTGCTGGATGCCCAAAATGTTTATCATGGTGGTGCGATATCACCCGGAATATCTATGAGGTTTGAGGCCATGCATACGTTTACCGCCAGGCTTCCGTTAGTGATTGCAAACGAGAATGTTGGCCTGATAGGAAATACTACCGCGACATGTTTGCAAAGTGGTGTAATGAACGGTGTATTGGAGGAAGTGAGGGGTATTATCAAACAATATCAGGTGTTGTATCCGGAATTGACCGTGATATTATGCGGTGGAGATTATCCTTTTTTTGAAAACAGGCTTAAACCCGCCATATTTGTGGCCCCTGAACTAGTTTTAATCGGATTGAACAGGATTTTACGCTACCATGTTGAACTTTAAGAAGGTTTCTCTTTTAATTTTTGCAATTATTTCGGCAACAGCCACAGCGTGGGGACAGGCCTCAAGTACCCCATTCTCATACCTCGGAATTGGCGAAACGTATGGCAATGCATTAACACATAACCAGGGCATGGCAGGTGTAGGTGTAAGCAATCCACAATATTATTTTCTGAATAATCAAAATCCAGCCTTATTGGTGTTTAACCGGTTCACTGTATTTGAAGCGGGTTTTATCGGGGAACGAAGGACCGTAAAAGGAAATGGAATATCTGAAACCAACGGAAACGGTAATCTTAACTATCTGGCTACCGCCTTTCCTGTTAAGTATGGCAAATGGTCCACTTCAATCGGATTGATGCCCTACTCATCCGTAAATTACAAATTAGATTATACAGAATCGATCGAAGGGAGCACTACTAATACAGTAAATGTGAAGGAAACAGGTGAAGGCGGCATTAATCAGTTTTTTTGGTCAAATGGTGTTGTTTTAAATAAAGATTTCTCGATTGGTTTGAAAGCAACCTATCTGTTCGGCTCCATCATCAGGCAATATTCCAACATACTTACCACAGGTAGTAGTGCATCGATTCCATACCAACCTACCATATATGCAAGAAACTATGTGAAGGATATAAACTTCACTGCGGGTGTTTCATATCATAAAGATTCATTGGGAGGGAAGAAAAATTACAAACTCAACATCGGAGCAGTTTATGACTTTAAAGCCAGTCTGAACACAGAATACTATGCACGGATTGAAAGAAAAAATTCTGCAGGCATTGTAGATTCAACTACGGTTGTAAATAGTATTAAAGGAAACATTACTGTTCCTTCATCCTTCTCGGCAGGAATATCAATAGCCAATAAAGACTTTTGGGTTTTAGGTGTTGATTTTACTTATTTGGATTATCGTAAATTCAAGGACTTTAGTGGTGAAACACAACCCTGGGGAACCGAGGGTTGGAAGTTATCATTAGGTACAGAATTTACACCTGACCCAACCGCGCTGGGCAGCTATTTGAAAAGACTTACTTACCGAACAGGCGTAAGCTATGACAAATACCCCTATTTGATTAACGGCACCATGGTAAAAGATTTTGGCATTAATTTTGGCTTATCATTGCCGGTAAGTAGAATTTCGAGTCTTGATTTTGCATTAAAAGTTGGTAAAAGAGGAAATCTGCAAGACAATACTATTGAAGAAACCTATTTTAAGATTTATTTTGGCATGACTTTTAATGATCAGTGGTTTATAAAGAGAAGATTTGATTAATCGAAAAATGAAAATGAAAATGAAAATGAAATCATCAGTGCTTGGTCTGGCATTAGTATTTCTTGCTTCTGTTTCTGCCTTATCACAGTGTAAAGAAGTGAAATGGCCAGAAAACAGAACGAAAGCTGAAGAATCTGTGGCTATCTACAGCGATGCCCTCAAACAAGGAAATTACCGTGGTGCCACACCCGGGTTGCAATGGATGCTTGCTAATGCACCTCAATGGCAGACCAAACTTTACATTGACGGAACCGAAATCTATAATAAGTTGGCAACTGCAGAGAAAGATCCACTAAAAAAACAAGTATTGGTAGACTCATTGTTGATGCTTTATGATATGCGCGTCACCAATTGCGGGGACGAAATCAATGTATTGAATCGCAAAGCGATCTATGCCCTTGCATTCAACGGTCAGAATAAAGCAAAAACGGCTGAAGTGTTAGCTCTTTATGATAAAGTGTTTGAACTCAGTGGAAACAATGTGCAGGATAATAACCTTGAAGGGTACATGAAAGCCGTTCAATTAAATGCTGCACTTCTGAAAAACCTGACTGATGAGCAGATCTTACAACGTTATGATAAAATCAATGAAATTATCGATGTCAAAATCAAAAAGGCGTTGGCAGAAAATAAACAAGATGTTGTTGATCGTTTAAGAAAAAGCAAATCAAATGTGGATGACATTCTGGTGAAACTGGTTAAAGTTGACTGTGATTTCGTAAGAAAGAATCTTGCACCTAAGTTCAAGCAAAATCCTTCTGACATTGCACTTGCTAAAAGGATATTCCAGTTCATGACCACCGGTGGTTGTATTGAAGATCCTCTTTGGTTAGAGGCCGCTGAAGTGATTCACAAGACAAGTCCTGACTATGGTTTGGCTAAGAACATGGGTAAGATTTATGCCAAGAATGGCAATATGGAGAAAGCAGAGGTCCTGATAAACGAGTCCGTAACGTTGGCTACATCACCTAAAGATAAAGCAGATTCATACATCCTTCAGGGAGATCTTTTATCACAAAAAGGAAGTAAATCTTCTGCACGTGAAGCATATCGTAAGGCTATTGGCGCAGATCCTTCAAGCAAGGATGGCGTAGAAAAAATTGGAGACTTATATATGGGCTCTTTTAAGGATTGCGCAAAGAATGCAAGTATCGCAGAAGATCGCCTGGTTTACATTGCAGCATATGAAATGTACGCAAAGGCCGGCAATCAGCAGAAAATGGCACAGGCCCGCGGCCAATTCCCGTCAGTAACTGAGTTATTCGAATTGAACTGGAAAGAAGGTGAAACCAAATCAATCTCCTGTTGGGTAGGAGAAACCGTAGTACTTCGGACCCGCGGAAAAGAATAAACTTCAATCGCATTATATCGAAGGCTGGCTGAATGCCAGCCTTCTTTGTTTATGAATCCTGTAAAAACACTTTTCAGAAACGCTTATTTAAAAATTCTACTTTCGAGTATACTGATTCTGCTATGCTGGCTCCTCTCTTCGTGCACCACTCCTGAAGATAATTCAAAACCTATTTTGTATGAAGGCGCTTTGCGTGAAGCCGAAGACATCACCATGTATTACACAGAGAAAAATCTGATGAAGGTTTTACTCAAGGCAAAAAAAATCAATGAATTTCAAAACGGTGATAGCGAATTTCCGGAAGGGATTTTTATTGAATTTTATGATGACAATGGAAAAATAACTTCTACTCTCCGGGCTAATAGTGCGTATTATTTTAAAGCAGAAAATAAGTGGCGGGGCCGTGGCGATGTGGAAGTAATTAATATCGAAAAACAACAACAATTAAATACCGAAGAACTTTTCTGGAAACCAGACACCAAAAAAATCTTCACAGATAAATTTGTCACCATCAAGTTAGAAAATGAAATATTATATGGCACCGGTTTCGATGCCGATCAGGACCTATCTAACTATACCATGAAAAATCCGGAAGGCGAATTCGAAGTAGAGGATTAATAATGAAAATGATGGATTTCCTTTTGACCTGGTTTTAAATTATTCACAATGAAACTACTGGACATCCTACTTTTATCCCTAGCGGCCTTTTTCGTGATCATCGGAATTTATGAAGTCATGACCGTAGGCATAGGTCAGGCATATTGGTTAATAATGATGGCCACGATACTCTTTTTCGCCTACAACCTCCGTAAAAAGAAATAGGATTCTCTTAACGCCTAACTAGCTGAAAATCAGTATAATTTTATTATTTCATCCCTTTGCTGAATGATCAGAACGGGTTAAATTTGCGGTTCTTTAAACAAAGTCGCTTTTATTCTTAGGCGGTTAACCTAAAGAGATAACAGTTAAGTAACCTTATTAATTTTTTCTTATGGCATTGATTGGAACTTTGAGGAACAAAATGACCAAGTGGGTGGTGGGCTTCGTGGCAGTAGCCATTGCAGCGTTTGTGCTAAATGACCTTTTTGGAAATGGCCCTCGCTCGATTATAGGTAACGAAAACACAGTGGGAAAGATCGCTGGCTCAACGATAACTCTGGAAGAGTATCAGGCAGCAATCCAGGAGCGTGAAAACAATTATATCCTAAATTTTAGCCGTCAGCCAGGAGAAAGAGAAAGACCATTGCTCCAACAACAAGCCTGGGATCTTCTGATCGCACAAAAAGCCATTAAACCTGAATATGAGAAGTTAGGTGTTAAGGTTACCACCGAAGAAATCTGGGATATGATTCAAGGCAAAAACGTGGATGAAAACGTAAAGAGTTCATTCGTTGATTCAGCAGGTAATTTTGATCGTGCAAGATTGATTCAATACATCAACCAATTCAATACTCCAACGCCAATCGAACCCAATGCACTAGCGCAATTTCAAGAAAGCAAATACAGATGGACAACTTTCCAAAGAGATTTGGGCATGGGACGCGAGCGTATCAAATATGAAAACCTACTGGTGAAAACCAACTATGTAACCGAAGCTGAGGCCGAGCGCGATTATCATGCTCAAAATGACGTAGCCGAAGTTAAATATCTATATGTTCCATTTTATGCGATCAGTGACTCGGCTATTACTGTGAGCGACAGTGATCTAAAAGCATACTACAATCGCAATCAGCAAAAATATAAGGTTTCACAAACCAGGAATCTGAGCTATGTATCTTTTCCAATAGAAGCATCATCAGCCGATTCAGCTAAAATTCGTGAAGATCTTCAGAAAATTGCAACCGATTTTAAAACAGTAACTGAGGATTCCGTATTTGCTGTTACCCAATCGGAGGGTCAAACACCTTATTCGAAATATTATCTTTCTACGCTTCCTGCTTATCTAAGTAATCAAAAAGAAAATCTTGCTACTGGCCAGGTGATAGGTCCTGTGCTTGAGGGTAGCTCTTACAAAGTGTACAAAATTGTAAAGGTCGGGCAAGACACAGTGGGCAATGCAAAAGCCAGTCATATTTTAATTCGCTGGGATGATGCCAGTGAAGCCAGCAAAAAAATTGCCAAAGAAAAAGCAAAAAATATTTTAGCCGAAATTAAAGACGGTGCTTCTTTTGCACTAAAAGCTCGCGAACATGGAACTGATGGTACCTCATCACAAGGTGGAGATTTAGGCTATTTCGAATCAGGTCGGATGGTGAAACCTTTTGACCAAGCTGTATTCGCAGCTAAGAAAACGGGATTACTTAATGATGTAGTGGAAACAGAATTTGGTTACCACATTATCGAAGTTACCAGCACAGCTGATTACACGTCTTATTCAGTAGCTACCGTTGAATTAACCGTTGCGCCAAGTGATGAAACTCAAAATGAAGCTTACTTAAAAGCTCAAACTTTTGCCAGCGACCTTTCCGGAATTGATGAGTTTAAAGAAAAAGCAAAAAAAGAAAATCTGAACGTAGTTGATGCAAATGATTTAGGAACTGGGGAGAGAAGAATTGCAAACCTTGGTGAGGCCCGTCAAATGGTAACATGGCTATTCCGCGATGCAAAAGTCGGTAAAGTATCCGATGTATTTGATTTAGATGCAAGTTATGTAGTGGCCGTTATGACAGGTGAGGTCGAAGAAGGCTTCAAATCATTTGATAAAGTGAAAGAAGAAATCACACCAGCAGTGAAGAATGAATTAAAGGGTAAAAAACTTCTTGAGAAGTTAAATAGCCAAAAAGGTACGCTTGAGGAAATTGCGGCCGCATTCGGTGCTGATGCCACTGTTAATTCTTCCAGTGATTTAAAGTTTAATTCAAATATTTTGCCATCGGTAGGGCTCGATCCAATTGCCGTTGGAAAAGCATTTGCTTTAGAAAACGGAAAACGTACAGCGCCATTTACTGGCGAAAACGGTGTCTTGATTGTTGAACTTCAAAATAAAACCAACGCACCTGCTGTGGGAGATTACACGATGTTTAAAAATCAATTGTTGCAGGGATTAGCTGGCAAATCAGGTTTTGGAATTGCCGAGGCGATTAAGGAAGGAGCAAATATTGAAGATAATCGTTATAAGTTCTTTTAACTGAAATTTTTAAAATCAAAGACGCCCCGGTTTTTACTGGGGCGTTTTAGTTTAGTATGGATGCCATTTGGTTAACTAATTTTCGTGAGAAACTGGATACGCATTATGCCTGGCCTGCGCTCTACACGTTTAAGTTTATTGTGCCTACCGGAAAGGAGGAAGAAGTAAAAAATCTCTTCCCTAACCACACTAGCTCCGAAAAGCTTTCGAAAAATGGAAAGTATACAAGCATTACTATCAATATGATGATGCCCACCAGCGATGCTGTAATCGAAGTTTACCAAGCCGCCTCCACTATTGAGGGTATACTGGCACTTTAGTATTAGAATCACCCCACACTGCATAGAATGCTATCGCGATTATTCTAACTTTATCACTCAAATTTGAATGCTATGTGGAAAGAAGAAAATAATCGTCTGGTTAAGACTTTCAAATTTCATGACTTTAAGGAAGCTTTTGGCTTCATGACTAAAGTCGCTTTAGTGGCCGAGAAAATGGACCACCATCCGAATTGGTCTAATGTTTATAATTCGGTGACTATCGAGCTCTTTACCCATGATGCGGGTGATGTGGTAACAGAAAAAGACACAGCGCTGGCAAAAGCTATTGATCAACTAAAATAATCTTGAGCACCGAAATTACTTCACTTTACCTTATACCTACACCTATCGGAAATCTGGGTGACATTACTCTACGCTCGCTGGAAGTATTGAAAAAAGTAGATACCATCTTAGCAGAAGATACCCGCACTTCAGGCTTCCTTCTTAAGCATTATGAAATCTCTAAGCCCCTGCAAAGCTTTCATATATTCAATGAACATAAAACATTAACTGGATTACTTGAACGAATGAAGGGCGGAGAAGTAATGGCATTGATTAGTGATGCAGGCACACCAGGTATTTCTGATCCTGGTTTCTTACTGATCAGAGAGGCATTGAAAGCCGGTCTCAAAATAGATTGCTTACCCGGTGCTACTGCTCTCATTCCTGCTTTGGTTAAGTCAGGCTTTCCTACTGATCGTTTTGTGTTCGAGGGTTTTCTTCCTCATAAAAAAGGAAGGCAGACCATGCTTAAGCGATTGGCTGAAGAGGATCGCACAATCGTTCTTTATGAATCTCCTCACAGACTCTTAAAAACATTGGAACAATTAAAGGAATTCTTCGGTCCAGAGCGTCTCGTTTCTGTTTCTCGCGAATTAACAAAACTGCATGAAGAAACATTTACCGGAACAGTGCAAGAGGTACATCAACATTTTTCCATGAAAGATGTAAAAGGCGAAATCGTTTTAGTAATCGATGGCAAAAAAGAATAGTACAAAAACTCTTATCAATGTGTGGATTCTTTTCGTAGCCGCCTCACTACTGCTTTCGGCAGGATGGCTCATGAAATCATTTCCTGCTTTAATTTTTATTGGTATCGCCCCTCTCTTTGCCATTTCCGATGCAGCAAAGGATAAAGAAACACCATGGGATCATCTCGAATTAATTCTGATGGCATTAGCCATATCACTTTTTTGCGCGAGCATTTTTGATACTACCCAATTGATACCGGTATTGGCTGAGGCTATCGTATTGACCTTAACCTTTGCTGGATAT
>JANOUH010000051.1:0-4572 GCA_031416795.1 Cytophagales bacterium
CCAAACTTTGCCTCACCGGTGACTTTTACGGGTATATCAAGCCGGGGCAAGGAAGTGCCCATGAGTGAGAATTCTTTTTCGGACTTAAGCCTTGGTTTAGCGGGTGTTGAACGTGTTGCCGCCTGCGTTGCAAATTCAGAATAAGGTGCAGAACGATTGCTTGATGCATGAATGATGTTACTGTTTTTAACAGTGAGTTCATCCACGGAAACATTCCATTCTTCCGCAGCGGCTTGAACAAGCATGGCCCGTGCTGCCGCTCCTGCAACCCGCATGGCATGCATGCCAGTAAAGCGTACAGAAGCACTGCCTCCGGTAAGTTGCATATTTAACTTCTTGACAGCCGTCAGCATGACACCATCTACCGTTTCGACAAGAAATTTGGGGAAGTTAGCTTCACCGGCCAGGAAGCCTTTCGCCAAGGCATAGTTAGCGTATTCTTTGTTGGCTGGCGATTCCTGAAAACGGACCTTCGACCAGTCGGCATCCATTTCATCAGCCAGCATCATAGCCAGTGTAGTGTGAACACCCTGGCCCATTTCGGAATGAGGTATGATCACAGTAATAATATTGTCGGGAGAAATTTTAAGCCAGATGTTTAGTACCACATCTCCCTTGTCAGCAATAAGTCCTGCCACCTTTGCAGATCTGTTGCCCGGCCTGATGGCAATACCGAGAATGAGTGTGCCTCCTGCCAGAACTCCCGTTGTAATAAAGGCACGTCTTGTCCATTTATTCATGGCTCACTATTTATTTGTTTGAATTTAAAGCAAGGGCAGCTGCAGCACGTTTGATGGCTGTCTTTATTCTCGGATAAGTTCCGCATCGACAAATATTCCCCATCATAGCACGGTCGATATCTTCATCATTGGGTGATGGATTTATATTCAGCAATGCAACAGCCGACATGATTTGACCCGATTGACAATATCCACATTGCGGTGTTTGCTCATCAATCCACGCTTGTTGCATAGCATGTAAACTATGGTTGTCAGAGGCGATTCCCTCGATGGTAGTAATCTCCATATTGAAGGCAACACTCACCGGTGTCATGCAGGAGCGCACGGGTTTTCCATTGAGATGAACGGTGCAGGCTCCGCATTGGGCAATGCCACAACCAAATTTAGTACCCGTAAGACCGCATTGCTCGCGAATGACCCACAGCAAGGGAGTGCGAGCATCTACATCAACTTCGTGATCAGCGCCATTTATTTTTAGTGTAATCATAACATTGGTTAATCATGAAAGAAGAGATTAGTAAGGCTTGAATAAATTCAGAATTTGATTTTTACTTCCATGAACAATAAAATAATCCCTATGCCTGAACTAATTACGAAAGTTAATGCTAATATATTTTTCAACAAGGTGAATAACTTAATAATACTGGAATAGATCCATCCGCGAGAACACTGGTAAGACAGATGCAAGATCAACAGTCTTCAAAATTGGAATCCAAATAACGATAAGGTCAGACAGGCATTAAGATGTTAAATGGAGATGGTCAAAAAGCTGAATTTCCCGAAGTGAACATCATTTTGCTGGCCAATAAATCAAGTTTACTAAAAGATTAGCCTCTAAGGCACTGAACTTTAAAAGGAAACCTTACCGCTCACATAGAACGGAGGTTTGGGTATCGATTTTTACTGCGAAGATTGTTGATGTAAAATAACAATCCATTAAGGGCACGACACATTTTTTATCGTCTTGAAATTGATACCAAAACTAAGTAAGATGAAAACCACAAACCCCAGACGTAACTTCCTTAAGCTTTCACTCGCTACTACCGCAGGTTTAGCTGCCACCGCCATTCCGAATAGCTTTGGTGCCTCGTTGAAAAGGACATCTTACGAGTTGGATTATAGCACCATGCCATCCCATCCTACTTCATCGATCAGGTTTTCAGTAATCGGACTTAATCACGGTCATATCTATAGCCAGGTTGCAGCCATCATTCGCGGAGGAGGAAAACTGGTTGCCTTTTATGCGAAAGAGCCTGATTTAGCTGCAGAATTTACCAAGCGTTATCCGGATGCGAAGGTCGCCAAAGGTGAAAAGGAAATTCTAGAAGACAATACTATTCAATTGATTGTGAGTGCATCCATTCCTATTGATCGCGCTCCACTGGGTATTCAGGTCATGAAGCATGGTAAAGATTTTATGGTGGACAAGCCCGGTATTATCACGCTTGAACAATTGGCCGAGGCTCGAAAAGTGCAGAAGGAAACCAAACGAATCTACTCCATCATGTATAGTGAGCGGCTTGAAAATAAAGCCACGATAAAAACCGGAGAGTTAGTGAAAGCAGGTGCCATAGGCAATGTCATTCAAACCATAGGACTTGGCCCTCACCGGATGAATCTTAAATCGCGGCCGGAGTGGTTCTTTGATAAGTCAAAATTTGGTGGCATCCTTTGCGATATCGCCTCTCATCAGTTCGATCAGTTTTTGTTCTTCACAGGATCTACACAAGCTGAAGTCGTGGTCTCGCAAGTGGGCAATGTGCACTATCCGCAATATCCAAAGTTCGAAGACTTCGGAGATGCAACCGTAAGAGGTAATGGTGGCACAGGTTACGTTCGTGTAGACTGGTTCACACCTGATGGCCTCAGCACCTGGGGCGATGGACGCCTGACAATATTGGGTACAGAAGGTTACATCGAGATTAGAAAGAACGTTGACATTGGCGGACGCGATGGTGGCAGCCACCTCTTCGTTGTTGACAATAAAGAGACACGCTATATTGATTGCAGCAATGAACTTCTCCCCTATGGTGAACAACTCGTAAATGATATTGCCAACAGAACAGAGACGGCTATGAGTCAAGAGCATTGCTTCCTGGCCACCGAACTTGCCCTTAAAGCACAGAAGCAGGCACAGAAGCTTAATCTCAAGAAATAGTTTTGTAGTGGTAGCATGTTCTTGACGCTGCTATTCGGTCAAGAACTTTATCCAGTAACCATTAAAGTGTTTCAGCAAGCCATTTAAAAAACTCGCGTTGCCATACTTGTGCATTTTGGGCGTGAAGCACCCAATGGTTTTCATCGGGCAAATAAACCAATTTGCTTTTGATTCCTTTAAGTTGGGCGGCCTGAAAAGCTTCAAATCCCTGTCCATCCGAAATCCGATAATCCTTTCCTCCCTGGAAGATTAATATTGGAGTATCCCATTGATCAACCAGCGCGCTGGGATCAAATTTTGAATATGATTTTTGTGCTGCCGCATTAGTCTTATCCCAATAAGGTCCGCCTAAATCCCAGTTCACAAAAAATAATTCTTCGGTTGTTCCATACATGCTTTTCAGGTTGAAGATGCCATCATGAGAAATGAAGGATTTGAATCGCTTATGGTGGATACCCGCCAGGTAAAAAACGGAATAGCCACCATAGCTTGCTCCTACGCAACCGAGCCTTGATTTATCGATATAATTTTCTTTTGCCAATTCATCAATGGCCGACAGGTAATCATTCATGGCCTGACCTCCATGATCTTTACTGATTTGTTCATTCCATTCCACACCAAACCCTGGCATACCTCTCCGGCATGGTGCCACCACGATGTAACCCTTTGCAGCCATCAATTGAAAATTCCAACGAAAGGAATAAAATTGAGTCAATGGTGTTTGCGGTCCCCCTTCACAAAACAATAGGGTCGGATATTTTTTAATAGGATCAAAATCTGGTGGATAAATCACAAACACCAGCATCTTTTTGTTATCCGTAGTAGTAACGTACCAGCGCTCCACTTTACTCATACCGATGTTTTTATATAAAGCATCATTAACATGGGAGAGCTGCACCATCGTTCCTTTTACTAAATCAACGGAGTAGAGTTCGGTTGCATGATTCATATCCGTGCGGGTAACAATCAATGCATTTCCACTTTGACCGACAATTCCGGTAACATCAAAATCCCCTATGGTTATCGGTTTCACTATAGGTAGCTTTTTTGTAAGCCCAGGGTAATCCACCTCAAATAATTGTATCGTACCATCAACTGGAGCGGTGAAAAAGATCTTCTTACCATCAGCACTCCAGGCAAAACTATTTACCGTGCCATCCCACTGAGCTGTTAAATTCATATTCCCTCCTGCGCCTTTCACAACGATGTCATTTTTGTCCGCCTCATATCCATCACGCTTCATGCTCAGCCAGGCCAGCATTCCCTGTGAAGAAAATGTCGGGTTAATATCATAACCCATCATGCCTTCTGTCAGGTTTGTCGTCTTACCAGTGGCTATTTCATATTGAAACAAATCGGTGTTGGTACTTAGTGCATAAGCAGTTCCTGATTTTTTCTTGGTCACAAAGATGACATACTTACTATCGGGGCTCCACACATAGTCTTCTTCTCCACCAAAAGGTTTTTGTGGACAATCGAATGGCTCACCCATCATGATGTCTTTCCCTTCACCTTCCTTTCCATTATTGACAGGATGAATAAAAACATGGCTGAATGATCCATCTTCCCATTCATCCCAATGACGATAGGATAAGGCATCATAAATCTTAACATTCGCTTTCGTCAAATCAGGATAAAAATCCTGAGCCGTAACCTGATTGATTTTTACATCTC
>JANOUH010000052.1:0-4832 GCA_031416795.1 Cytophagales bacterium
GGCCTACTACAATACCTTGATTGATTGCATTACGTAATGAAATATTCACTCCTGTTCCACCCAGGTCACGCACAGTAGTGAACCCCGCCATCAATGTGCGCTTTGCATACACAGCAGACATGAAAGCGATGTCTGCTTCATTAGCTGTATATCTTCTCATTGACTGATCTTTACTTGTTTCACTTTCCAAATGCACGTGTAAGTCAATCCATCCAGGCATGACAAACTTCTTAGACAGGTCAATGATCTGTTCTCCTTTAGCTGGTTTTGAAAATCCTTTGTTGATTGATACTATTTTATTTCCTTCAATAACTATCGTAGATTCAGAAAATACCTTATTACTTTTTCCGTCAATAAGATGCCCGCAATGAATGAGTATGCGTTGTGCTTGCGTTGAAACTGAAATGACCAATAGAAAAAATAAAATTGAATTTCGTTTCATGTATTAAGGAAATTATTTGGACTTCAAGAATTTAAGAGCTTCAACCTTGAGCGTTTCAAGAAGCCGGGTATTGTTTTTCAATTCACCCACCATGTCTACTAGCCTATAAATAAATGTCTTCTCAAATCCTAGTCGTTCTACAATATCAGAACAGAATTCAATTTCTTTGAGAAACATTTTTTTATCTAACAACATCAATTGAGTAAGTGTCAACGCATATTCGATTCGCTGATCGTTATTAAGTTTTTCAGGAATGATTATCTGATGTTCTTCATAAAACAATGTCTCCACGGATGATTCAGGATAGCCATGTGCTTTACCAATATTTTTAATGAATTGCTTTTCGTCCTGAGCCAGATTACCATCGGCCATGGCCAGGTTTACCAATAACTTAAGTTGTTCTAATACGATCATACCTTGCTGTTTAGTGCATCAGTAAATTTAGTTTAAAATCAATACCTTTCCTCCTTGAAAATAATTAAACGATGAATTTTCTGGCTCACTTATATCTATCTGGGGATGATGCGGAAATCATGGTGGGGAATTTCATCGGTGACTTTGTACGCGGTCGTAATGTTCATGAACAATTCAACCAAAATATTGCTTTAGGCATTGAGTTACATCGTGAGATCGATGAGTTTACCGATAGCCATTTAGTAGTTTTGGAAAGCAAAAAAAGACTACGCCCCAAATACAGACATTACGCACCCGTTATTGTCGATGTGTTTTACGATCATTTTCTGGCTATCCATTGGCCAACATTGCACCTGCAATCTCTTCCCGATTTTGCAACCTATGCTTATTCGCAATTAGAGAAACATGAAGCCATTCTACCTGAACGTGTCTTACAAATGATGCCCTATATGATTCGCGGCAACTGGTTGGTGAACTACGGGAAAACAGAAGGAATTCATCGAGCACTCAGTGGTATGTCGCGCAGAACACCGTACGATTCCAAAATGGACGAGGCTGTTCATGATCTTGAAAAATATTTTAAAGAGTTTGAATCCGAATTTCTTTTGTTCTTTCCGGAGTTAAAACAAATGAGTGAATCATTTATAAGCTCAAAACGCACTAACTAAATCGAATAGAAAGATTTTCTTTTGTGATTTTCACAATCACCTCAATGTCAACAATAGGACTGCCTTGAACCGTGGGTCCAATATTGCGTACGGGAAATTCAATAGCGAATGATCTTCGCGTTGCTTTCTAGCCTGGTAAGAAGCTTCAATATCAGATACACTCGAAGGCAGTGCATTCACTAAAGAAACACAAAACTCGATTGTAAGAAGTGCCTAGAATTTCTCATTCGTAAATTATTTTCTTACAAATAGGTAATTCCTACCTTGACCATGCCAATATTTGCAGTCAAATTAAGTTAACGGCCTTAAGCCAATTGCTATGTTCAATGATCCGGAGCTCAATGGAAAATATTTAGGCACAATCTCGGAAGATTTCGTAAAAGTGTCGGATACACTGAAGGAATCATCTTACCAGATAAGAATGGCTGGATTTGAGTTTCCAATTTTTCCTATCTCAAAAGATAAATTACCTATTGGGCAGTTGTTGATACCAAAAGAACCCCTACAGCTTGCATGGAATTATTACGCATCTTTTTTGAATGAATTTGTGCAACGCCAGTTAGTTGGCCCTGATAAAGAAGAAGAATTCAAAAAAAACTATAAAGATCCTGATGAATTCTGCTGCTTGTTTGTTGTTGATGGTGCGTTTGCGAGTTTTGTTTACATTCCATTTCCGGAAGACTAGATCATTTAACAATTGCCTGATAAATCAACGTTCTAAGTTTACTCTGATCATCAAGATTATTAGTTGGAGTCAGTTGCTTGAAGTAAACCACCACTAAATCTTCTTTTGGATCAACCCAATAGGTAGAGCCATACGCACCTCCCCAACCAAACTCACCCACTGAACCAGGAACACCACGATCGCCAAGGTCTTCACAAACTGAAAAGCCCAGACCAAAGCCCATACCTGTACCCCAACTGTATGTAATCTCACCAAGATGACTTACCGTCATTAATTCCACGGTACTCGGTGCAAGAATGCGTGTACCATTGAGGGTGCCTTTGTTCAGCATCATCTGAAGAAACTTAGCATAGTCTGATGCGGTTGATAGCAATCCCGCTCCGCCTGAAAAACTTTTGCGCGGTCCATTAACATAAGCGCCTTGTCCAATCATTCCACCTGGATCAGGTGAGCGCTCAAGAGGCTTATCCACGTAAGCAGAATAAACTGCAGTAAGACGATTGACTTTATTTTGAGGTAAATAGAAATGAGTATCCTTCATGCCAAGTGGGGTAAGAATTCTTGACGTAATGAATTCATCTAATGATTTTCCAGAAACCTTCTCAATGACTACACCCAAGATATCGGTGTTGTATCCATACACGAATTTTTCACCCGGATGTGATTCCATAGGAAGTTTAGCAAGCCTGGCAATGGTGGCGCCAACCGGCTCATCACGATCAGCAAAATACCAACCTTGAATGCCCGCTTCTTTCCATTTGTCGGCAGCAACGCTACCACCATAACCAATCCCGGCAGTGTGGGTAAGTAAATCACGCAGCGTAATTTGACGTTTGGCTTTTATGACATCATAACCTCCCCCTTCCCTGGGTTCCGCCACCGTAGTTTCCATAAATTCTGGTATGTATTTTCCTGCAGGATCTGAGATCAGCAACTTTCCTTCTTCCTGTAAAATCATGATGCCAACGCTAATCAACGCTTTCGATTGAGATGCAATTCTAAAAATTGCATCGTTTTGCATCGCAGCATTTGCTTCGATGTCTCTTTTTCCAAACGCATTAAAATAAACCACTTTACCATGCCGTGCAACCAACACTACACTTCCTGACATTTTTTTATCACCAGCATACGCTTGAAACACATTCGTAAGTCGTTGAAGTCTTTCTGACGAAAAACCGAGTTCTTCTGGCTTGCCAACTGGAAGCTCTTGCGCATAAAGGGTAGAAACAAGAATTAAGAAAACAAAAAGAAAGGGAATTCTGCGAATGTGTCGACTGTACATAATGTTGAAGATTTGTTTCTCTATATTAGAAATGATTTGGCCTATTTCAAAATCCGCAAAAAGATATGTTTGTCTTTATGATGCATTATCCTATTCAACAATCCCGGAGGGATGAAATTATTATAGCAATTGAATTGCTGTCTCTTAACTAAAACCCAGAAGGGGTGAAATTATAACACCACTTCAGGGTTTTATCTCATTTTATCTTATCTGGTTTCTATAATAATGCCAGCCTTTCATGCTTGAAAAATTAATCTTATTCGCCACTGAAATGATTCCATCCCTGTGCAGTAATCGGCACCAGTGTTTGCTGTTTGGTGATCATCACATTCTGGTTGGCGTTATCATGCATGTGTCCGATAAAATGAATGTCGGGATGATTTTTTAGCTTTTCATAATCCGGAGGTGTAATCGTGAATAACAATTCATAATCTTCACCTCCGTTGAGCACGCAGGTAATTGGATCTATTTTAAATTCTATCGCGGTCTCAAACGTGTCATGATCGATCGGCACTTTATCTTCAAAAATTTTCACGCCTAATTTTGAGTTCTTACTCAGGTGAAGTAACTCAGAGGCGAGGCCATCAGAAATATCAATCATGGAAGTAGGGACACAATTGCGCTCCGCCAGATCATGAACAATATCCATGCGTGCCTCAGGCTTTAGTTGTCGCCCAACTAAGTACTCATATTTTTCTAAGTCAGGTTGCATTTCAGGATTGGTGAGGAACACTTCTTTCTCACGCTCTAAAACCTGAAGGCCTACGTAAGCGGCACCTAAATCTCCGGTGACGCAAATGATATCATTGGCTTTTGCTCCACCACGCTGAACAACTTTCTCTTTGGCCACTCTGCCGATAGCCGTGATTGAAATGATCAATCCCGATACCGATGAAGAAGTGTCACCACCCACCAGGTCTACTTTATAACTTTCACAGGCCGCACGAATACCTTCATATAGTGCATCCACAGCTTCCAATGAAAATCGATTGCTAATACCAATGCTTATCACAATCTGTTCAGGTTTTGCATTCATCGCAGCAATATCCGATACATTCACTGCGACTGCTTTATAGCCTAAATGTTGCAATGGCATATAGGACAAATCGAAATGAACACCTTCCAACAACATATCCGTGGTTACCACCAGGGTATCTTCACCTGCACTGATCACCGCGGCATCATCACCAATACCTTTTAACGAAGTTTCATTTTGTATTGAGAATTGCACTTGAATCCGGTCAATTAATCCAAACTCTCCAAGGCTCGATAGTTCTGTTCTGTTCTGATTCATAAAAAATAATAATGGCCTAAAAATACAATTACCGATTATATAATCGG
>JANOUH010000053.1:0-9911 GCA_031416795.1 Cytophagales bacterium
ACCCATAGAGGGCAACACAGCATCAATTTTTCTTTCTTCAAGTATTTTTATAATTGACTCAGTTGTCAATGGCCACAGATAAATATGGTCAGCTGTAATTTTATCTGTCATGATCGTGGCCGGATTGGAATTGATAAGAGACACTTCAATCCCCTCTTCTCTTAATGATCTGGATGCCTGTGATCCGGCATAATCAAATTCACACGCTTGCCCAATGATGATTGGACCGCTGCCTATGATAAGAACTGATTTAATTGTTAAGTCTTTTGGCATACCGGGTATCGTTTGTTTGTTGTAGATTAATTTGTTGGATTACCATTACCATTTTTTGTTCGATCAATTCGTTCTTTGTTATGTAGGTAAACTCTTAGTCGAGTTGTTGTAATTGATAACAGGGATAGCGTAAAATACAGGTTTATCGTTAGGAAACATCTGGTTAATCAGAGCTGTTGCTTCCGGGTAATTCATCGCCTTGCCAATAACTGTAAGCAGGGTCATGTCTTTTTCAATAAGTTCAGTTCCGGTTTGTTCAAACGTGGTTGCATTGGCATGTATGGATGCATTAAAAATTAATTTTTGATTGAACAACTCGCGGGCTATTTCAGTGGCCATATTCCTGTTTTTTGCGAAGACGTGAAGTACCATCATATTTTTATGGTTTTAATTTTTTCTGAAATCAAGGTTGTAAAACACAGCAGCCTGCAAATACGATTTCGTTGTTGTATTCACTGTTTGGGCAAGGTATCCTAACTGAATATTACACAAGGGGGTAAACTGGTATCCCACGGCTCCATACAAACGGTTTCTGTCAAAGGGTTTGTTATTGAAATGGATAAATATCTCGTCATAAAAACTGACGAAAACAGTTTTAGCTTCCATTTTACTTTTGTTGATCGGTATGGTGGCGCGCAGTAAATAGCGTATGCGGTCCAGATATAAATCCTGGTTACCGTTAAGCCAGCGTTGCTCAAGGCGGTAGCGATGCTCAAAGAAAATTCTTCCTAATGTATTGCGCATGAAGAACTGCTGCCACAGGCGGTTTTCAGAAACCTGAACCCCCGGCAATAGTTCTTTGTCATATGCATAGTTTGTAACATGTGCATATCCGATACTGGCAAAGGCACTGTTGCCTATATGGTAATTTATACCGCCACGCAAAAGTAGTTGTTCTGTATTGGGCGCGATTTCATAACTGCGGTACTGCGCTTCAGCATGAATACTCCAGCGTTCACTCAAACGGGTTTGATTGAAAAACATAAACCAGTTTCCTGTAGTGCCTTGGGGTGATTGCGAAAAGGCTGAGGAGCTTAGCAGTATTAAAAAATTTATACAGTAAATGCGAATTGTCAATAGAGAATTTGTTTTAAGATTAAATTCTAATCGTTTGTGCTGGAGTGAGTCTTATCTTTGTTGAAAATCATGGATGCCAATATGGCCAGCGTAGACCGACCAGTAAACTATTTAATTGCCTTAAACACTAACTCGGTCAAGTACTCCGTAATGCCGTCTTCCTGATCTTTTGGAATTTCAGTGAGCGAAGGAAGATGCCTTGCAAAATACCGCTGGTCATAGGAACTTTCCACCACAGTGGAAATCAGCGCAGTAGGATAGCGGTATTCAGGATTTATTTCTCTCACAATTCCAGCAGCTTTTTTGCAAAGGCTTTTGTAGCTGAAGAACAACCCCTGCTTATTTTGCTCATCTACATTCTTGGTCAGATATACTTTTTGTGACTCTGCGATCACGATCCTGTATAAGGCAGCCTCATCTACCTGCGGTATTCGGGTCTCCTGTTCTAAAGGGGATGTGAGCAACCGAATGGCAATCGTCAATCGTTCCTCAGGTGATTTAATGTTGGCCGTTGCCACCATAAGCCGATACTCCATCCAACTCCAGTACCAGATAAGGTGATAGATGAGCAACTTGTGTTTGTTCTCAAAATAACGGTAGATAGAAGCTTCTGTTGATTGAATTTTATCGGCAAGTTTAGCGAATGTAAACGCCTCAAAACCGAGTTCATCTATCAGGACAATGCTATGCAAAATAATGTTTTGACCAAGGCCAGAAGTAGATGGGTCTTTTGTAAAAACCTTTTCATCTATTTTTAACTGGACATTAGGGGAGTTATTCATTGAACGTAAATAGTTAAATATTTTTTGTAAGCAGTCCTTTAAAATCTCGATGTTCGCGGAAATAAAATTTAAAGGACTGCTAAATTGATATGCTTATGCGACAATCACTTTCTTTGCTATTGTCTCTGCCGTAATAATTTCATCGTCATAAAAATCAACCAGCCCGGTTTCTACATCATACATTCCTCCGACAAGGGCGATCTCATCCTTTTCGATCATCTCCAAAAGAATAGGACTATTCTTCACGATCTGTTTTTGGATAATCTTGACATTGAGAGATGCGACTTTTTCCACAAATTCTGAATTGCTGGCATTTCTCTCTGATGTTGTGGATTTCTCACCATCAACGGCTGGTTGAAGTTTTTCTAACAGTGTTGTGAGGTTTCCCATTTTCACCTGGTCGCAAGCACCCTTTACTGCTCCACATTTGGTATGGCCAAGTACTACTACTATTTTTGCTCCAGCTACTTTGCAACCGAATTCAATGCTGCCTAGAATATCAGGGTTTTGGATGTTGCCTGCTATCCGCACGCTAAACACATCACCTAAGCCCTGGTCAAAAATTAATTCAGCAGAAGTCCGTGAATCAATGCAACTCAGGATTACAGCAAAAGGATGTTGCCCATCGGATGTTTCGTTTACCTGTTGCAACAGGTTACGGTTTATTTTCAGGTTGTTTACAAAACGCTCATTGCCCTTTTTCAGGAGTTCTATAGCAGCCAATGGCGTGATCGAATCCCTCATTTCTTTTGTTAGTGTTCTCATGTCTTTGGTTTTTAAAATCTTTAAATATTTTTAATCTATGCCTGTTCTGTGAAGTTTATTTTTTCCACTGTGATGTTTTTGGTTTGCGCATTCGTTTCATAATTCTTGATGAGTTCTTGCACATCGTAAGCTATCGACTTTGAATGGGAGTAATCAATAATCACTTTTGAATTTGCAGGAATAGCATTCAACGCTTCTATGACATTTGCCTTATTAAAAAATGAAACTTCTTCAGCTAATACCAGCTCATAAATTTGCTTGCCGTCTTCGGTCGTAACAATTTTTTTCATGTGATGTGAGTTACGGTAACCGTGGCGTAATGTGTAAAAGATACCCACCAGCAATCCTGCGATAATCCCTCTTAATAAATCCGTTGCCAGAATAGCTACTACCGTAGCTGTAAAAGGAATGAATTGTTCCCAACCCAATTTATACATCTCTTTAAAGAGAGATGGTTTTGCTAATTTGTATCCCACCAACAGCAAAATAGTGGCTAAACTTGCCAGGGGAATCATATTCAAGACACCAGCAATGGTAATGGCGCTTATCAACAGGAAAAAACCGTGAAGTATGGCGGACATTTTTGTTTTGCCGCCAAATGAAATATTGGCTGAACTGCGAACGATAACCTGTGTAACAGGCAAGCCACCAATTAACCCGGAAATTACATTGCCCAAACCTTGCGCTTTCAGTTCTCTGTTTGTTGGTGTAACTCTTTTATAGGGGTCAAGTTTATCTGTTGCTTCTACGCAAAGCAGCGTTTCCAGGCTGGCAACAATGGCCAATACGATAGCGACTTTATATACTTCCAAATTTGATAAGGCCGAAAAATCAGGCAAACTGAACTGGCTGAAGAAACCCGCTAAATTTTCCGGAATGGGAATTCTTACTACCTGGTCGGCAGCTAAGCTAAAATTCAATATCCCGTTTTGAAAAAGATAGTTCAATGTAATACCAAGAATGACTACTACAAGTGGGCCGTTAATCATTCCGAAAATCTTATGCTTTTTTGTCAACACAGTATCCCATAGTATCAGCAGTGTTAATGATAGGGCAGCAATAAGAACTGCTCCGGGGGTAAAAAATTGAAGGGCATTGATAATTTCAGAGAACGTATTTTGTCCATCTGCTTGAAAGAATGAATCGTCTCCTTCTATATCCTTATCCCAACCCAATGCGTGTGGTATTTGCTTAAGAATAATCAAAAGCCCAATACCTGTTAGCATCCCTTTAATCACAGATGACGGAAAGAAGTAGGCAATGAATCCCGCTTTGGCATACCCTAAAATAAGTTGGATAATTCCTGCCAAGACCACGGCTGTTAAAAATGCTTCCCATGAACCACCAAGCGAAGCAATGGACGTTAAAACGATTACAGCTAATCCTGCGGCAGGCCCACTTACACCTAGTGGTGAACCACTGGCAACACCAACCACAATACCACCAACAATACCTGCAATAATACCTGCAAACAACGGAGCACCAGATGCGAGCGCGATGCCCAAACACAGTGGCACAGCAACAAAAAAAACAACTATACTGGCAGGCAAATCATGCCTGATATCTTTTAACAAGTCTTTCATTTTTATTTACTTTGAGAAATTGGTAAATATTTTCCTAAACACAATACTGATAACCTTTTACCAATCAATTCTGAAAGGATTTAAGGTGTGTATGCAAGTCAGTACCGAACCTCTAGGAATGAGTTATATCCGGCTTGGAGTGATGGATTCGGGAGGTGTAAATGGACGGTTAAGAAATTCCTGGAACCGGGAGTTATTTGGATATTGAGAGTAGAGGGATTTTGATAAGGAAACTGAAAGAATTGACAAATCGATGACTTCCTCATCGCCTTCCGAAAAATCATCTCCGATGCCTGAGGACTCTTCACCAGCTGACACTGGAATGGATAAAGGAAAGTGAGAGCTTTCTGGCGCGTAACGTATTACACTACTACAATACTGTTCATTAGAAGCCTTTTTAATAAAGTAGGGAACCTCAAAGTAGGCCCCAAAAGCTATCAAAAGGAGCGCAATTATGACGTTTTTCACCCTGAAGTATAGTATTAGTTCTAAATTGGATAGTAAAGCTATCTTTGTGCAATACTAATACTATTCTTGCGAATTACAATGGGTGCCTCTGCTATTCCTTCAAAATCCACTTTATTTAATAGAGAGTTCTCAAACGTATTAGCTACTCTCAGGTGCAAAAATTGATTCGTGAATCCGCGAGGAATTCTTCTAAACTATACTCAGTTTATTTTAAAAGCTAATTGACAACCTTTTACTGTCTCATTAAATTGACCATTGTGATAAACCAAATTACCATTTACAATAGTATGTGTTACTTGTGTTTGAAATTGCATACCCTCTAATGGCGACCAGCCACACTTGTATAAAATGTTTTCCTTACTGACTGTCCAAGTTGAATTTAAGTCTACAATAGTTAAATCGGCAAAGTAACCCTCACGGATAAAGCCTCTTTTTTCAATTCGATAAAGTGACGCCACATTGTGGCACATCTTTTCAGCAATTTTCTCTAAGGAGATAAGTTCTTGCTTGTAAAGTTCAAGCATAATGTTCAAGGAATGCTGTACCATTGGTGCCCCTGACATTGATTGAAAGTATGGTTTTTGTTTTTCTTCTAATGTATGTGGTGCATGGTCGGTAGTTACAATATCAATTCGATCGTCAAGCAATGCTTGTAAAAGTCCTGCTCGGTCTTTCTCGGATTTTATGGCAGGGTTCCATTTAATTAAAGTGCCCAAACGGTGATAGTCTTTGTCCGAAAACCAAAGGTGATGAACGCTCACCTCTGTTGTAATGTTTTTTGATTTTAACGGTATATCGTTTTGAAATAAATGTGTTTCGGCTTCTGTTGATAAATGCAGGATGTGTAATCTCGCTTTATGTTTTTTAGCGAGTTCAATAGCTCTCTTAGTCGATTGATAGCATGCTTCTACACTGCGAATCAATGGGTGACACTCAACAGGTATATTGTCTCCATATTTTGCCCGGTAAATTGACTCGTTCTCTTCAATGATTTGTTCTTTTTCTGAATGAATTGCAATGATGGATTTACATTTTGAAAAAAGTTTCTCCATTGTGTCGGGGCTGTCAGCAAGCAAATTTCCCTTCTTCGTAAAGTAAAGCCCATCGTCAGAGACACCTATAAATTGAGAAGTGTCCATTTTAACTACTTCGTTTATATTGTCGCCATTGACACCTAAGAAGAAAGCGTAATTCGCTAACGATTTCTCTGAGGCAATACGGAATTTGTCGTTGAGAATTTCAGTCGTCAACACATTCGGTACTGTGTTGGGCATGTCTATAAAAGATGTCACGCCACCAGCGATAGCAGCTTTACTTTCTGAATAGAGGTCACCTTTATGAGTTAGACCAGGTTCACGAAAATGGACTTGGCCGTCAATGATACCTGGGAATAAGTATTTACCAGTGCCATCAATGATTTCAATTTCTTTTTTACTTTCAAAATGTAAATCACCAATTTGTTGAATGAAGTTATCTCGAATAAAAACATCAGTATTAATAATTTCTCCTTCATTTACTGCGTTGACATTTTTTATAAGGATTGGTCGTTGCATACTCAAAAATACTAATTATGCGGGAGGGAATTTGGCTCTTGCCATAGCTTTGGTGTCGTGGTGGGTTTGTGCGGCTATGGCTTGTGCCAAATGCGCGGTTTTTAAAAAAGTGCGGTGGGGAAAATAAAAAACATAGGGTCGGCTTGAGTGTCGGCTTACTGGCTGTCCCGTTGCAATATGGTCTGTATGTCGTTGGTAACCTGTCAAAATGGTTTGTGTTTTATGTTTAAATTTTGGTCGGTCGGTCGTCTTTGGAACTGTCGTCCTACCATTGGCGCTAACGTTTGTGTTTCTGCAGTGGTGCCTTTTCGAAGCCGCGTCCTGTCCCACGAAACGAAACGTTGAACGAAGATAAAACTTAAAACCAACTCATCACGGCACCATTGCAGAAACATGCTGTGTGCGCCCAGCATGGGCAAAGGTATGGAAGATACCTTTAATATTCCAGAGAGTGCAAGTCTCTCATTGGCGAGTTGGTGAAGCCAATTAGTAAGTCGCAAGCTGGTTTGCTGTGAAGCAAGCAGTGAAGGAAGCGAGACTACAAACTCCGGTACTGACGAACAGAAACGGTATACCGAGGCTACATGAAGTGGATAAGTGAGCACATCTTCACAACGTCCTTGACCAACAAACTTCATGAAGTAGATACCACAGGGATCGGAAGAAGGAATAGGCCTTTACCTGGGGAGGTCTCCTGATGTCGTGTACATTAAGGAGAAGTCAGCAGAGGTCATAGTAGTTGGAAGTAACGAGCCGATGGAAAGATCGGAGGTCTCACAACCCAATGAAGGACCAAACATTGAGTTGTTCCAAATGCAGTAAGGATCACGAATTATCGGGTAGCCTTACAATAAGCGGAACAGAGAGAACAAGTAGTAGTAAGTAAAAGATGATTGAAAAAGTAATTAGCCGAAAGAACATGCTGAAAGCATATCGACAGGTAGTATCCAATCAGGGATCTGCCGGAGTTGACGGTATGTCTGTAAAGGAACTATCCAATCACCTGAAAATAAACAGGGATAAGATAGTAGCAGCGGTATGTAAAGGAAGCTATTTACCACAAGCCATCTTAGGGGTAGAAATTCCCAAGAGCAACGGGAAGACGCGCAGGTTAGGTATTCCCACCGTAACGGATCGTTTGTTACAACAAGCGGTCAGTCAGGTAATCGAACCAAAATTCGAGTTGGAGTTTACCGAACACAGCTATGGTTTCCGACCCGATCGCAATGCCCATCAGGCCGTGCAGCAAGCACAGAAGAATATCCATGAAGGGTATGATCACATTGTTGACATTGACTTGAAGAACTTCTTCGATGAGGTAGATCATGTGATCCTTTTGCAACTGTTGTACAACAAGGTAAAATGTCCGCTCACGTTACGCCTGATTCGTAAATGGCTAAGAGCCCCGATAGCAATAAAAGGGAAACTGGTCAAACGCAGGAAAGGTGTTCCTCAGGGCAGCCCATTAAGTCCGTTGTTATCCAACATCCTTCTCCATGAGTTAGACAAAGAACTGGAGAAACAAGGACATCGCTACGTACGCTATGCCGATGACTTTAGTGTGTACACCAAAAGTAAATACACCGCAAAGAAGGTGGGCAACTGGATTTACTTGTTCTTGAAGAACAAATTAAAACTACCCATCAACCGAGAGAAGAGCGGCATTCGCAAACCCGTACAATTCAAAATACTGGGCTACATGTTTGTGCCCACGTATGCGAAAGGCGACAAGGGAAAATACCAACTGGTGGTGAGCGAGAAGGGATGGGAGACACTCAAACAGAAACTGAAATTTGTTACCAAGAAAACTATAGGCAGTACGTTCGATGAGCGCATGGCCAAGCTGAAAGAAATCCAGAGAGGATGGTTGAACTACTTCCGCATGGGAAGTATACAAGGCAAACTCAAAGAGATCGACAGTTGGCTACGCAACAGATTGAGGTATTGCATTTGGCATGACTGGAAGAAACTAGAACGGAAAAGGAAGAACCTGATTCGCCTAGGTATCTCCAAAGGTCAAGCCTATGCGTGGAGTAGAACACGAATGGGATGCTGGGCAGTTGCACAAAGTCCCATCTTGGTAACAACGATCACCTTTAAATGCAGAGAATTGAATTGCCTTTAACTTTGCAGTCTTTGCGTGCAATCAATTCATAGTTTATTCACTATTCTCTGAATCCCATCCTTAATCAAGGCCTCGTTGAAGTTGATCAGAATACCTAACTTCATCCCAGTAAGCCTTCAAATAAGTTTGTACTTGCTTTTGATGAACAGGAGCAATCCCTTCCTGCGATTTTATTTCAACCATGACTTTTGCTCAACGATTAAATCAGACCGGAATCCGATTTCCATTTTTACTCATTATAAGAGCCCTTCTTTCCTTAGCCCATCTCCTTTTGATGTTGGAAGAAAAACGGCATAGGTAATAATCATGAGGAGACCAAAGTCATACAAACCCAAAGTAACGATGATACCCAGGTGAAAAATGATTCCTCCAATCAAAAAGACGTTTCGAAATATTCTAAACCAAACAAGAAACGCAAACCCAAGTTCAAAGATGATCACACCCCACCCCAATAAGGCGTATACTGTTTCATTACTATTTATTTTATAAAAAGGATTGAAGTATAAATCAAGATTCACCACGGAATATACGGCTGCCCCAGAGCGCCAGGCTTCACTGATTAATTTATCATAGCCAGAAAGTAAATAAATCAATGCTAACTCAATGCGGGAAAACAATATTGCGATGGCAGAAATGTGTTCCTGAAAAGACTTTGCACCCGGGCATTTGGATGATGGCCAAACCGGCATGAATACCGCAATCAAAAGAAATAAATTAAGGATCAAATCGGATCCGTTTGAAATCGGAAACGTCAATCGACTTAGTGAAACAGAAAACCAACAAATCAATGAAGCACTGATATAATTGATGCGAATGAAAACCGAGAGCAATAAAATAACCATGAAACAAATAAGAAATAACTCCACGTATGGATGTGTCAAAAGTAATGGTGCATAAACAACCCTCGCCCCCAGGGAGTGTGATCCATCAGGATAGTAGTCTAGCATGCTCTGCACGACCGACCAACTAATGAGAACCTTAATTATCAGAAAGACATATAATGATTTACATAAGACCGTAATCCAAAAATTGTTACGCTCAGGAATTAGTTTATCGATATTAAAATTGTCTCTCAGGAAAACCATTAAAACGTCACTTTATAAATTGTGTCCATCTGGGTGGTAAAACTCCTGGTTACTTTCGTGACAAAAACCAGGCAGGTAGAGTCCGCTCCGGGTGGTATATAATGGTCGGCATAGTAGCGTTTCAATAGTTCCAGTTTCTTTTCTCTTCTTGATTCTGTCTCTGAATCTACTGATGCCAGATATCCAATCAGAAAAGAACT
>JANOUH010000054.1:0-6504 GCA_031416795.1 Cytophagales bacterium
CAACTGTGCTGCTGATCAGCGCCACGCTGCAGATTGTCACGGGCGCTCCCATGGTGGATGCAAAGACCGCCACCTACGTGCTGGATTCCCTGCAGCTGCTCGGTCCGAGCTTGTTGTTTGCCGCTTTCACCGGCGTCTTGCTGTTTGCCTCCAGCCTGGTCGCCGGCTGGACGGAAAACTGGTTTGTCTTCAACCGGCTCGATTCGGCCCTGCGGCACAACCCGCGTTTTACTTCCCGCCTTGGCGCATCGCGCGCACACACCTGGGCGACTTTTCTGCGCGACAACATTTCGGGTCTGGCGTCAAACCTCTCCCTCGGGTTGATGCTCGGCCTGGTGCCCGCCTTTACCGGATTTGGTCAATGGAGTAAAGTGATTGAATTGACAAAAACCGATTTTAAAGCCGCTGCATAACTACGACAATTTGGGATGCACCCTGACGTGTTGGTATAAAGTTTAGTTTTCATAATTTCGGTTAATCAATGATTATTACCTATCCACTTCTTTTAGATGGTGGTCTTTCCAATGAATTGGAAAGGCAAGGTTGCGATCTTAACCAAAAATTATGGAGTGCGAAATTGCTGGAATCTAATCCTGAGGCAATCATTCTTGCCCATCTCGTTTATCTTGAATCTGGCGCTCAATGCATTATTACTTCCAGTTACCAGGCTACTCTACCCGGCTTTATGGCGATTGGCTATGATGAGCCTTCGGCCAGTGGGTTGATTCTTAAATCCGTTCAACTAGCCGAGGAAGCGAGAAACCGTTTCCTGTCATTAAACCCACATGCATCTAAACCTTTGATTGCTGCCAGCATTGGTCCCTACGGAGCCTATCTGGCCGATGGTTCTGAATATCGTGGTGATTATGATATCTCAGATCAGGAGTTAAGTGACTTTCATGAGCCAAGAATCAATTTGCTCGCTAATACAACGGCAGATATTCTTGCCTGTGAAACTATTCCTGGTTTTCGGGAAGCAAAGGTGCTATCAGGAATACTAGAAAATATAAACAAGCCAGCTTGGTTATCTTTTTCTTGCAAGGATGGCAAACACATAAGTGATGGAACACCTATTGAAAAATGTGCTGCTTTTTTTACTCGTCACCCGACTGTATTTGCTATTGGTGTAAACTGTACTTCCCCGGAATTTATCTCAGAATTAATTCGGTCAATTAAAACGAAATCAGGGGATAAAAAGATAGTTGTATACCCTAATTCAGGAGCCGTCTACCATGCTGAAAGTAAAACGTGGTCGGGTCTTTCGGATTTATCATCCTGTGAAATAATGGTAAAAGAATGGATGGATTTGGGTGCTGATATTATTGGAGGTTGTTGTGGGATTGGCCCGCATCAAATTAAAGCAATGGGTAAAATTATTTCCAAAATAGATTCTTAAAAGTAGGACTCTACCTTTAACAAGAGAAATTTACACCATGATCTAACGCATAATGGACTGCAGAAATCGCTTCTTTTTCATCTACGGGATCAAATACATTGCCAAGCGGAGCTGCTCCAAATCCTAACATAGAAACTTCCAGGCCTGTTTTTCCTAATGTTCTGTACTGCATCTGTTTTTAGTTGGGGATGATCAGTGGCTATTATTGAAAAACAAGATAGGAGATTTTTTGAGGGCTGGAAAGTGTTAGCCCCTGGCCCCCTCTCCCTGGGGAGAGGGGAAGAGTTAATTAACCGCTTCATGTTTCAACCCCAGAGGGGTGGCATATTGTAGTTCGGATTTTAATCCGGGGGTTAAATCGCGCCACAGGAAAGATGAGATCGAGCTTCGCATGAGTTGGCGCCTGCCTACCGGCCATAGCCGTCAGGCTATGGCCGTAAGTGTTTTATAGTGAGATGTTTTACCTTTTTTTTCTTCTAAGTTAAATTGGTTAACTGCTATGTTGACTAAGTCATATAGCAGAGTTACTAATTTGTCAGGTTTGGTTAAGATATTTCTTACTACTGTATTTATTCTGAATGCGTGCTTGTAGTATTTCCACATGCTGTATGGTTTGTCTTTTTGTCTACGGTTTACATGAACTACCAGACACTGAAATATTTTTCGGTGAATGATCAACCATAACAATTTAGCAATCAATTGGCATTCAAATCTGTGCAGTTTCATTTCTTTGACACGGTCGATATTAACTTGAGATTTCCATATCTTAAAGAACAATTCAATTTGCCAGCGTAAGCCATACGTTTTTTTTATTGTTGATGCTGGTAATTTATCTTCCGGTACATTGGTAATATAGAGTGTTAATTTGGCCTTGCACCGAAAGGCTTCCGATACCTGATGACCATAGCTTTTAGCTTGCCTAGTAGTTTTACGTACTCGCTTTTCATATGTATCCCGGTCTACCGGATAGATAATTAATCGGCAAGGCACTTTGGCGTCTTTACCAATACTAACATTGTATTGAAGATAGGACAGATTGTATTTTTTCATTTTCTTCTGGCATTTAGAAAAATCTATCTTCTCCTCATTTTTTTCTGTGTTGTAAACAGAAGCTTGTGGATTCAGGCGATTTAGGAAATACGCTTTTCCATTGATGATCTGCTGGAGGTAGCCCAAAGTGGAATATCCAAGGTCTCGTATAAAAAGGTCATTTTCAGCTATGTCATGGGTGTTTTCTTTCGCATCGAGCTGATCATTACGCGTGCCTGTAGTTAACCGTAGGTCTAGCGTAGAAGAGGAGAGCAGGTCGTATTCATATTGGATGCTGATCATCGATTCACTATTGGCAACGGCACCTCCCAGTCCTTGGTAGGTTGATGCATAGGAAGATGGCAATGTAAATCGAGTGGAATCCTTAACCCTTACCCGATTGAAAAATGAAAGGCTTTCCTCCTTGACAGTAGACTTGAGTTGATTCTCCAACAACATACTCAAGATGGATTTCATAAAAGCAACAGCGCGCTCATTAAAGCGTTCCTGTATGGATTGCTTTCTTATGTGAAGGCCATGCTGGGCATAGAGGTCACCACATAAATCCAGTAAGCTTAAGTTTTTGCCTTGCTGGTGGACAAACATTAGTGTGGTGAGAAATTTCACCGCACAAAGCTTGGACTTGCGCTGAATAAATCTGGTAGCTCTTGCTAAATCACAAAGGGTTTTCTGATCAAAAAAATTAGCCAACGCCACTGCTAAATTAGTTGCCTCATCAGGTGTACAATTCTTGGTCTTTGTCTGCTTCTTTCCCTTTGGATGAGTATCTTTGAAAAGAAGAAAGGGCGGTTTCGAATGGTAAAAAACCTCCGCCCTTTCTAAAAATTAAACTCTATAAAAATGGGAAAAAAGACGATGAGTCCCAAAGGGGATTCTACCCCCATACGTATCTCAAAACCAATTACTTAAAACTTAGCCTGACGGCTATGACCGGCAGGCAGACGAACAGATGAACGATGATAGAACGATTTGCATTTTTAATCAAGGCTGCTTGCAGGTGAAGACCTTGATAAGAGAAGGATCTTCTCTAACTAATATTCCCGAAGGTCAATCACATCTGATAATTTTATTACGTGGGTTTTTACAATAGGGGGATCACTGACGTTGCTGAAATGTTCATACCCATTGATTACTTCATCAAACTCAAACACATCTGCATTCACTGCACCTACATAACCTATAGCTCCTTTAAACGGTGGTTGCTTGCAAAAGAGCCGGACGCATTTACCAGTACGTAACTCATTGGCGAAGTTTGTGGGTGAGCTATCCATCAGTCTATTTTAAAATGAAAACACAAATAGGAAATGCAGGATTGAAATTAAGACTAATAATTGCAAAAAGGAAGATGTGGAATTAACCACGGAGAAATCACAGAGAAAAAAGCCACAGAGAAATCACAGAGATTAAGCTCTTTGTCTCTGTGTGGCATTTCTCGGTGACCTCAGTGGTAAAAAATCACCATTGGCACTCTTAACTTAATGACATTGCTCTAATGGGATTGATTTGGCGTAATGAATTTTATAGTCCTGTAGGGACGACATTTTGGTAGCAGCATGATCTAACCTAAATCAAAAATCCCTTTAGGGATGAAACATATGTTTCTATTCTTCGGTATTTATTCCATTACGACATGCTTGTTTGTCTACATCGATTAAGTTAACGACTATGGTCAGGCGACCAACAAAAACAAGGCGATTGCGGGATGATGACTTGATACTACATCTTCTCCCCCGCCTGAATCTTCCTGGCGATCTCTTGCACCTCATCCAGAACGCGCATCAACTTACCGTTCTTTCGTCAACTCCCTCGGAGGCGACCGAGGCATTCATAAGAAAAAATCACGTTGTTTAAATGATTTGTTAGTTATAATTTTTCAGTAAAATTCCTACGACCCTATGATTACCAAAGCACAAGTGATTGACATGTACCTGGCCAGCAAGACAGAGTCAGAAAAATTATTAGAACTCATGAAGGCGGAGTATGCCGATCAGCCTGAGCATCAACAAAATTTAGAACTCATTCAGATCCAGATACAAATGATCGATCTTATTATTGAGGCCATTTATCAGGATGAGCCCACGCAGGAGGAATTACAACATCACTTTAACAGGGCGATAAGCTTTGGTATAGACGAGAATTGAAAATGCGATAGTCGTACTTCACACTTTTTGGAATCGCTGGGATTTTACCATTCTTAGCGGAGTCTCCTGAAAGGGACTCGCTATAGTTCGACTCGGTATTACGCGGAGTCCCCGGGGCGGGAGACTCCACTTGGAAGGGAAAGGGACGTTGCGTCCACCCGGTATACGCGGAGATTCCCCGAGGCGGGAGACTCCGCTGGGAAAAGAGCATTTTGTTGGCAGTAGTGCCGTTATTCTCAAAACTTAATTGAAATCTCAAGATGTCCACCGAGTCCTTCAGTTATAATTCTCTGAAGAGTTGAAAATCGAACGTCCTTTAAATCCTTCTCCAGTTTTGAAATATAAGACTTATTAGTACCCGATAACTCGGCCACTTGTTCTTGGGTCAATCCTTTTTCTTGTCTCGCTTGTTGAATAAGAACTCCAAGTTTGAATGCTTCATAGTCAGACTCAAATTTGTCTCTTTTTTTCGTCCCCTTTTTACCAACTTTTTTGTCAATAAATTCACTTAGGGTTGTTACGTTTTTTTTCTTCATAGTACTCTCGTTTAATTTTTTCCGCTCTCTCCAATTCTCGGTCAGGAGTTTTTTGAGTTTTCTTTTTAAATCCATGTCCAACAACAACCAAATTGTTATTGTCGAAGAAGCAAAAGATTCTAAAAATGTCGCCACCGCTTTGAACTCTTATTTCATAAAGCCCCTCCGTCCCTTCTAAATGTTTGAAATAAATCTCAGGAATTCTGTCGAGGTCCTCAATTACTCTTAAAGTCCAAAGTATTTTCTTTTGAACCTTTGTTGGCTGGTCGTCATAGAAGTTCTGAAAATATTCCTTATAGAATAGCAGGTCACGCTTTTTCTTCACGTGTCAAAGATAGAAAAAGTAGTCCAAATAGACAACTCTGTTTAGGGGGTCGGTCGGCATTACTCCCCAGTGGAATCCCTGAAGGATTTCTCTGCTAAAAAGCCTTTTTTTAACCAAATCAGGCCTTCTACTCCTTTCCCTGATTTTTCCTAAATCAGATCTGCCCTGATTTCTTACCTGCTTATTCGATCCACCTTTGTGTATAATTAATCACAAACTAAAAACACAAAGCAAAATGAAAACACAAATCAACCAAAAATTGACCAAAAAAATTATAATTGTATTAGCCATAGCACTGGCAGCATTTGTTGTTACTGCTTCGCAAGCTCAAAATTTCCACAATCGTAATTTTAATCGTGGAGGCTCGACCAAGCCAATCATTGCCTTAACGGCTGGAATAGGTACACGCTCATTCTTAATCAAAAGTGATATTGATTATATCAATAACATGAAAACAACCCAGCAAGGGTGGGAAAGTGCTCTCATCTTTGGCGGTGATAAAGTAAAGGTACGTACCGGATTTGGTGCGTTTAAAACGGATTTGAGCGATATCAATTCTATTAAACAAACTTCCATTAGTGGTCTTGTTAATGTTTATGCCCCTATAAAGAGTAAATTATTTCGTCCCTACCTCATCACAGGACTTGGTGTAAACACGCTTACTTTTTCAGGGTCATTCGTACCAGAGTCGCCACTGCCTAAATTAACCCAAATGCCTTGCACCTGCGCAACCCCATCAACGATGGACCTACTTCCTCCGCCAAATCCTGGAGCGCCAGCATCTGAACTTACTCTTCTCGCAGATGAACCCATTGCTGCAGAACCCGAAAGTCATTCAGGCATATTAACTTCAACACAATTGGTAAGTGGCCTGGGTGGTGAAATCGTTTTCAGAAAGAACGGCCACTACCTGAGCATGTTTGGTGAAATGCGCTACGGATTACCCATAGGCACGACCACGCAAAATGCTTCAATGAACGAAACAAAAATTAAAAACAATATGTCCCTCACATTCGGATTAGCTTTCGGTTTATATGGTTCACAAAAAGCACGAAA
>JANOUH010000055.1:0-4965 GCA_031416795.1 Cytophagales bacterium
CACAAACTGTTGAATAATGCGGTCTTTGAATAGAAAGACCGATATCATCAAAGCGGCAACGATGACTAAAAGACTGAGAGACAGATAGAAAAGTACTTTCTTAAGTTGCTTCAAGTTGAAAAAATGGTTGTGCAAAAATACAACACAACTATTAAAACCAAGATCAAAGGGGGATTATTGTTGTGGTAGAATTTAATGACGGTTTTCTATTCTGTATCACTTCAACCTAGCCTTTGGTAGAGTCATAAAATGGATAGCAATAAAAAAGCCCCAGATAACCTGAGGCTTTTAGAAGGAGCTGAGGGGTTCGAACCCCCGACCCTCCCGACTTATCAGTCGGGATGCTCTGAACTGATCAGCTGCTCAGTTTTTCTTCGACTTTTCCATCCCTTTACTTGCATTTCTCTGGCATAGGCAAGACTCTTGGTTGGAAAAGATTCTGTATGAGCAATCATCCAGTCAGAGAATTTTCCTGTAAACCCTTTATGATTAGAATTATGTTTTCGAAGTCGTTCCTCAACAGTTTCAGTTGTATGACCAATGTAATATTTATTGGCAGACGTTGAGAATAAGATGTAGAAGATTGCGCTCATAAAAAAAGCCCCAGATAACCTGAGGCTTTATGTGGGAGCTGAGGGGTTCGAACCCCCGACCCTCTGCTTGTAAGGCAGATGCTCTGAACCAGCTGAGCTAAGCTCCCATTTTTCTGAACCATCCCGACATGTCGGGGTAAGCTCCCTTTTCATTTAAGGACTGCAAAGGTAAAAGAGAATTGCAATTGTGCAAAAGTCATAGACCAAGTTTCTCAAAAATCTCTGATTTTCAATTAAAAGTCGCTCATTCAGGAATTTTAGCTATTTATAATAAACGTTATGGATGCTCTAAGACATCGGTAATATGTAACCAGAATGAAATCGGATAAAAGCGAAATAGGGATTAAATAAATCAGGCTGGTAATATAGCAGTGGTGTGTGGGTATCTTATTTAATCTCACTGATTGCTATATTTATGTGAAGGCACATAGAATATAAAATGGTATGTGTTGAAAAGAATTCCTGATGACCAATTACTATCAAGAACTCATTCATTCTAATTACTGGCCCTTTGCAGTGCTCCTGCTGAGTGTGGCACTGGTGATTATACAGATTACCCGATGGCGCATTCATCCCTTTATTGCGCTTATGCTTTCCGCCATACTGGTTGGACTTCTGTCTCCTGCCTTACCTGTGATGCCTGGTCAAAATCCCCTGGTAACCGTAGTTGAATTACCTATGGCAGAGTTTGGAATTATGGTTGGCAAAATAGGTTGGGTCATTGCAGTGGCTTCTGTGATAGGCACTGCCATGATGGAAAGCGGAGCAGCCGAACAGATTGTAAACTGGTTATTGAAAACACTTGGAGAAAAGCAAGCGGCAGTTGCCTTAATCATCAGTGGATTTATATTGTCAATACCTGTTTTTTTTGATACGGTGTTTTTATTGTTGATACCGCTTGGCATCACCCTGGCGCTTAAAACAGGTAAGAACTTCGTACTCTATGTGGTTGCTATTGGTGGCGGGGCTGTTATCTCCCATACGATTGTTCCTCCCACACCCGGACCATTGATGATGGCTGAAACATTCAACATAAAGTTGGGCACGGTTATTTTAGCGGGCCTTGCAGCTGGAATAATCCCGGCCATCGTTGTACTGGGTGTAGCCCGGTGGCTCAATAAAAAACTGAATATCCCGGTGAGGGTTACGGACAAGCACGTAACGTTAATTCAAAATCCGCCTTCGCTTATACTTTCTGTTCTGCCTGTTGTTGTGCCCCTTTTCATGATCAGCCTGGCATCCATTGTAGAGGGAGTAACAGGAGACCTTCCGGGATGGATTGCGTTCCAGGGAAATAAAAATATTGCGATGAGTGTTGGAGCCTTCATTGCGCTTTTGTTGTGGGCTAAAACTCAAAAACTGTCATCAAAAGATTTGTGGGAGGCTGCTGCCATACCATTGGAAGTAGGAGGTATCATTATTCTGATCACCAGCGCTGGGGGTGCTTATGGTGCGATGATAAAACACAGCGGCATTGGAGATGCGATCAGTCATGCTACCGAAGGATTCAATATATCGTACATATTGCTTGGGTGGATGATTGCTGCCGTCATGAAAATTGCCCAGGGTTCTGGAACAGTCTCCATGATTACTTCTTCAGCAATCATGACTGCTATAATTGGCAATTCTCAATTATCCTATCATCCTATTTATATCTTACTTTCAGTTGGATTTGGATCTCTGTTTATTTCCTGGATGAATGACAGTGGTTTTTGGGTGGTCGTGCGCATGAGTGGTTTTACCGAAAAGGAAGGGATAAAAACATGGACTTTTTTACTTGCCATACTCTCGCTGGTTGGATTGAGTCAGGTGTTGTTGATGTCCTGGCTGTTTCCATTGGTATGAAATTTTTTGACATGATTTTCAACGGGACTGGAACTCCACTTGAATGAAAGATGAAACGAATAAATATTGAATACATAATTGCCGAATGAGATGAATGGATTAAATCGGTTTACAGATGACGCGGAGTCCCCGGGGCGGGAGACTCCGCTGGGAAAGTAAGGATTGAGTCAGGTATTGTTAATGTCATGGCTGTTTCCATTAGTGTGATAGCTGGTGATGATTTACAAATGATTATTCAATACATAACTTGTTCAATATGCGTGTACTCATTTTAGGCGGTGGCGGTTTTTTAGGTAAAAGGTTAGCTGTGGAATTGCTGGAGAAAGGAGGCCTGGATCAAGGTGACCTTACCCATCTGACGCTGATGGATTTTGCTTTTCCTGACGACATGCCTGAAGATTCAAGACTGGAATGTATAAAAGCAGATTTCAGTGATGAAGCAGCGATCAGAAAAGTTCTTCAGCAACACCCCGATGTGATATTCCATCTGGCGGCTATTGTAAGTGGTGAGGCAGAAAAAAATTTCGATCTGGGGATGAAAGTAAATTTTCATGCGTCCTTACAACTACTGGAATTATGCCGGCAACTCGCTATTCATCCTCGGATTGTATTTGCCAGTTCTTGCGCAGTATTTGGTGGCGATGTTTCCAGTGTAATCATTGATGAGACAAGCGCGAGACCACGTAGCTCTTATGGCACACAGAAAGCGATGGTAGAACTCCTGATGAATGACTACAGCCGGAGAGGATTTGTAGATGCCCGAAGTTTAAGGTTACCTACTATTGCGGTGCGACCAGGAAAACCCAATGCCGCTACCTCTTCATTTGTAAGTTCCATCATACGCGAACCGTTAAATGGCAAGAAGGCAACCTATCCGGTCCCTCCCGAAACGGAAGTATGGATTTTATCTCCAGGGCGTGTCATCAGGAATTTTATTCATGCAGTAAACCTTGATGAAAAAATCCTCGGCCCCGACCGGATTATCAATCTGCCCGGATTGACAGTTTCGATTCAGGAAATGATAAAGAGTCTCGAACAAATTACCAGTGCAGAAGTAACCAGTTTAATATCCTATGAACCGGATGCATTTCTGCAAAGCATTGTTCTCACCTGGCCTCCGCATTTTGAAACGGTCAGAGCCAGTCAACTGGGATTTGTAAGGGATGGATCGGCTGAAGAAATTATAAAGTCGTTCATGAGCGAAGAAGGTATAGTGATTAAATAAATTTGAATTAGCGATGAGCCAGCATAATAAAATTGCCATTGTAACGGGAGCGGGAACAGGTATTGGAAGAGCGGTAGCCATTGCACTGCATACTGATGGATGGACCGTAGTCCTTGCGGGAAGGCGTGAAGAGCAATTAATAGAAACCGCTAAAGCATGTGGCGAGCGAACGCTGGTCGTGCCCACTGACATTAGCAATGATGCGAGTATCAAAAATCTTTTTAGTCAAGCGCTGAAGAAGTTTGGTCGCCTCGATTTGCTTTTCAATAATGCGGGTGTTGGAGCTCCGGCAAAACCGATGGAAGAACTAACGCTGGAAGAGTGGCAACTCGTAGTCAATACTAATCTGACAGGAACTTTCTTATGTGCCCAGGAGGCAATCCGAATCATGAAACATCAAAATCCAATGGGGGGTCGTATCATCAACAACGGTTCTATTTCTGCTCATGTACCTCGTCCGTATTCTGCTCCGTATACAGCCACCAAACATGCTATTACCGGGTTAACCAAATCCATCTCACTGGATTGTCGTGCATACAATATTGCCTGCGGACAAATTGATATAGGAAATGCCAGCAGTGCCATGACTAAGAAAATGGAAGCAGGAATTATTCAGGCGGATGGCTCTCAGAAAGTTGAACCCACCATGAATGTAAATGATATTGGCAGAACAGTTGTCTACATGGCGAGTCTGCCACTTGACACCAACGTTCCATTCATCACCATAATGGCGAATCAAATGCCATACATAGGCAGAGGGTAATTCAAATACAAAGAAAATATGGATTCAATAAATCAGGCTTGTTGTAGAGCAGCGGTATGGTCGTATCTTTTTGCAGCACCGAAATACCCGTTTCGTTAACGATGGCATGCGCTGCAGCTGTATCCCACTCCATGGTTGGCGCAAAGCGTGGATACACATCAGCCTTTCCTTCTGCCAGCAGCATGAATTTTAAACTGCTGCCCTGGGATACAAGTGTAGGCTCAGAGAGAGATTTGATGAAGGCTTGGGTTTCTTCGCTCATATGCGAACGTGAGGCAACAACGCGCACTCCTGATTTCTTTAAATCAAATGCTGATCGCTTCGGTAACGCACTTACGCTTTCACCACGCTTTACAAACGCCCCTGATCCTTGTTGTGCATAGAATACATCACCTGTCACAGGAATTGCTACTACACCTAATACAGGCTTTTGATTTTCTATCAAAGCTATGTTAACCGTAAACTCACCATTGCGTTTTAAAAATTCCTTGGTGCCATCAAGCGGATCAACCATCCAGAATTTTTCCCATTGTCTTCTT
>JANOUH010000056.1:0-9338 GCA_031416795.1 Cytophagales bacterium
CCATAGATTTGATCAACTCAGCCATATCAATTTCCAATTCAGTTGGCGAACCAAATGAAGTGGAGTCGGCAGTACGCTCACGAATAGCTTCAACAACGGGCTCGTAAGCATGACCTAAAATCATTGGCCCCCATGAATTGATGTAATCGATATAGCGATTTCCATCTTCGTCATAGAGATAAGCACCTTTTGCTTTTTTTATAAAGATCGGTGTGCCACCCACACTTTTAAATGCGCGCACCGGTGAATTCACTCCACCCGGAATATGATTTTGTGCGCGTTCGAATAAACTTTTACTTCTCGAGTGATTCATCATTTCATTTATTCTTTTGAAGCAGTTGTACTGCTTGTTTTGCAAAATAGGTGGCAATCAAATCAGCGCCAGCACGCTTGATACCAGTAAGGACTTCCATGATGGCCTGATCTTCATTGAGGTAGCCGGCTTTAGCAGCCGCCTTTATCATCGCGTATTCTCCACTCACATGGTACGCGCTTACAGGTAGATTGACCTGATTTTTAACTTCACGGATGATATCGAGATAAGCATGTGCCGGTTTAATCATAATAATATCTGCTCCTTCTTCCACGTCCATCAATACTTCTTTAATTGCCTCGAGCCGGTTCGATGGATCCATTTGATAGGTTTTTTTATCGCCAAAGCCAGGCGCACTATTGAGTGCATCGCGAAATGGACCGTAAAAGCAAGAGGCATACTTCGCGGCATAACTCATAATGCCGGTATTATGCAAACCTTCCTTCTCCAGCGCTTCGCGGATAGCATGTATGCGGCCATCCATCATATCGCTTGGTGCTACAAAATCAGCTCCGGCACGTGCGTGACTTACACTCATCCTCGCCAGTATCTCCACCGTCTTATCATTCACTATCTGCTGACCTTCCACGATACCATCATGACCAAATGATGAATAGGGATCAAGAGCTACATCGGTCATCACTACCAGATCAGGCAGTGCATGCTTTATTGCCCGAACACTGCGCTGCATCAATCCGTCTCCATTGAGGGCTTCTTTCCCTGTATTATCCTTTAATTCATCCGGAACTTTAACGAACAGCAAAGCACACCGCAAGCCCATGTGATAACATTCCTCAAGTTCTTTCACCGCCAGATCAAGTGAGTAGCGATAGTACCCAGGCATGGAAGAAATCTCATCTTTAATTTGTTCACCTTCCACAAGGAAAACAGGGACAATAAAATCGCAAGGCTCTAATGTAGTTTCTCTCACAAGACTTCTGATAGAAGTTGATTGTCGTAAAATTCGATTTCGTCTGTTCATGATTCAACGGTGTTTAGTTTCAACCAGTCTTTTGGATTCAATAAAACTTCCAGCAACCTGGCTTCCTCACTTCCTGAAAGCGGTTGGTAATTATATTCAAATCGCACTGTGGGCGGAAGACTCATCAAAATACTTTCTGTTCTTCCATTCGTTTTGATACCGAACAACGTGCCACGGTCGTGGAGTAAATTAAACTCAACATAACGACCTCTTCGTATCTCCTGCCAAAACTTATGCTCTACCGTAAATGTCAAGTCCTTTCTTTTTGCAACGATAGGAACATAAGTAGTCAGAAATTCTTTTCCATTTTTCTCCGTGAATGTCTTCCAGAAGTTTAACGACCTGGCCTCGGTTTCCTTGCCATGATCAAAGAAAATTCCTCCAATACCTCTTCGTTCACCTCCGCGATGGTGATTATTGAAATAGCTGTCACACTGTTCCTTAAAATTTGGATAAAGTGTTGGGTCAAATTCATCACAACACTTCTTCTGCGCTGCATGAAAGTGAATGGCGTCTTCTTCAAATAAATAATAAGGAGTAAGATCTGTGCCGCCACCAAACCAGGCATCTTTCACTTCTCCGTGCTGATCATAAACTTCAATATAGCGCCAATTGGCATGAACCGTTGGCACAAATGGATTTAAAGGGTGAATCACTAAGGACAACCCACAAGCGAAAAATGAATCACCTTCTACTTTCAATTGTAGTGCGGCCAATGCAGGAAGTTTTCCATGAACAATAGAAACGTTGACACCTCCCTTTTCAAAAATATTTCCATCCTTAATAATTCTACTTTCACCTCCACCACCACCTGGCCGATCCCACACATCTGAAATAAAGTGGGCTTTGCCATCCACTTTTTCAAGCGCCTGACAAATTTCATTTTGCAATGAACGTATGTGGGCAGTAAAGAGCTCTTTAATGGACAGCGACATGTTCGTACTCCTTAACGGCATTTACAAAGGCTTTGGCATGATCGACCGGAATGTGCGGCATAATGCCATGACCCAAGTTGGCGATATATCCTTTCACACCAAATGCATCGATCATGTTATGAACTTCACTTGTGATTTCATTGGGCGATAACAGTAACTTACTTGGATCAAAATTACCTTGTAGCGCCACGCGATGTTGGGTTTCCCTACGGGCATCACCAGGTCTTATCGTCCAGTCGATACCAATACCAGAAACACTTTTGTTTTGTGATAATGTATTCAATGCATAGTTACTTCCTTTCGGAAAAAGAATAACGGGTACGTATGGTGCTAATGCATCAGCAATCTTAATCAGGTAGGGTGCCGCAAAACGATCAAAATCGTCCGGAGCCAATAATCCGCTCCAGCTATCAAACACCTGCAATACATCAGCGCCTGCTTTTGCTTGTCCGATTAAATATTGAATGGTGGCTTGCGTGATTTTTTCAAGCAAGTTGGCAGCGAGTTTGGGTTCTGTAAAACAAAATGACTTTGCTTTATCAAAACCTTTGCTTCCCTTTCCCTCTACCATGTAACACAACAAGGTAAACGGAGCACCTGCAAAGCCAATTAATGGAACACGATTATTTAGTTCGCGCTTCGTTAAGGTTAATGCATCCAACACATATTTTAATTTAGATGCAATATCGAGTTCATCCAACTGGTCAATATCCTTTTGTGTTTTTATCGTATGAGGCAGTGAAGGGCCTTTACCTTCTTCCATCAAAACCGTCATGCCCAATGCTTGAGGAATAACCAGAATATCGGAAAAAATAATGGCGGCATCTACACCCACAATATCCACAGGCTGCATAGTTATTTCACAAGCAAGCTCAGGCGTTTGCACGCGAGTGAAGAAATCATATTTATTTCTCAACGCAATATATTCGGGCAAATACCTTCCAGCCTGGCGCATCATCCACACTGGTGGCCTTGATACGTCTTCCTGACGGAGAGCCTTTAACAATAAATCATTCTTTAGCATGCGCTGAGATTTTTAATAATAGTTAATTATTGTTTGGATTAGTATCTCCTCGGAAGGAGCAGCCGGTATATACGTCTTTTTATAACCGCTTTGTTTAGCATAGTCAGCCGTTGTCTGTCCGATACAAAAACACGGAACCTGCTGCAATGGATTTAATGAAAGAAAACTATCTACCGCACTCGGACTGAAAAAGGCAATGCCATCATAGGAAGAGCCAATAACCAGAGGAGTAAACTCTGTACGATAAGCAATCACATCATGCACAACGACACCTGCGCCCTTCAACTTTTCTGATAATTCCTCTCTTCTGAGATTACTGCTAACATGCGTTACTGCTTTCACCTCCACATCGTTTAGGATTTCATCCGCCAAAGCGGAAGCAGTAGGTGCTGTGGATTTAATATTTAGTTTTGAAGCCGCTGCATATTCTCTTGTTCCTCGCGAAATGCAGTACACACTATAATCTTCACTGTTCAAATGAAGATGCTTCACAATTTGTAAAAATGCTTTCACTCCCGTGATACTCGTTAGAACAACATGCTTATGAATCGACTGAGCCTTGAGTTCTGTTGGAACATGAATTACTTTACTGATAAAATCATGATCGGTGAATTTCCAACCTGTTGCCTGAAGTTCAGCAACCTTTACCGATGTCAGTTTTCGGGTCGAAATGATATGGGGTACATTACTCATGAGGAACGGAATGTTTTTATGATTTCATCAGCGCCTCGCTTACGAATTTCCTCAGCAGCAAGCTCACCGGCCTGTGCCGACTGATCCAAATTGAATTGCATCTCCACTTCTATTTTTTCCCTGGCATCCAGGCTCATGATGTTGCCTTTAAATAACAATTTCTCGTTCCAAAGTTCAGCATGAGCGGCAATGGGTACTGCGCAACCACCATGAAGCGCGGCTAAAAAATTTCGTTCTACAGATACGCACACATTCGTGTTGTAATGATTAATGGCATGGCAAACTTCCAGTGCATGTTTATCATCTGCACGACACATGATTCCAATCGCTCCTTGTGCTGGTGATGGCAGCATCCAATCAAGAGTTATCCATTGATGTGATGAAATTTCCAATCGCTCCAATGCTGCCTGGGCAAAGATGGCACCATGCCAATTGGATTCATCCAGTTTTTTCAATCGGGTTTGAATATTTCCGCGCAAGTTTTCTGTTGTATGATTTGGATAGCGATTTAACCACTGTAATTTTCTTCGTAAGCTACTGGTTCCAATAATATTCTCCTTCGAAAAATCCATGGACGACTTTCCGGCAGGTAAAACAAGACAATCAAACGAAATGGCTCGCTCAAGCACAGCACTTAATGTAAGTCCCTGTGCCTGCTTGGTTGGAACATCTTTGGTGGAATGTACTGCGATATCAATTCTATTCTGTAATAAAGCGATGTCAAGTGACTTTGTAAATATTCCCTGTATTCCCATTTCATACAGAGGAGTGATCAAATCAATATCGCCATCCGAAGTGATCTCTACAATTTCGGTAGCAATACCGTTCTCGTTTAACTTTCGCTGAACTTCATGAGCCTGATACAATGCCAGGGCACTATCACGAGTACCAATACGAATTGATTGCTGTGTCTTCATTTTTCAGCAGGGACCAGATTATTAATCGTCTCAATCATCCGGCAACCGGCATATCCGGATTCCCTGATTTCCTGAATCAATCCAGAAAATGTCTTTTCAATTTTCGTCTCCTGATCCATAGCCTCGATATCAGCATGAGTTGCCTGATAGGCGTAAATAAGATTTTTAACTTTTTCCTTATAACTCAGAATAATTTCGCGGTGACTATACACGTGTTGCCATTCGATCAATTGATGAATAAAAACTTCCACGATTTTCTGTGCGCGTGGTATTTCCAATTTTCTTTGTTGCAGCAGTTCGTTATGAAATGATGAAACTTCATCAATTGAATAAAGACGTATGCCTGAAATTTCCTTTACCTCAGGATTAATTGCCTGAGGCACACTCAGATCAAGAAAAAGTTTTTTGGATGTAGTGATAATATCCTTCGCCTCGATTAGATAATTTTCTAAACCAATGGTAGTGATAATCACATCGAACCAATCCAGGTAAGCTCTGAATTGTTCAAATGGTAATACCTGAGCATTCACCTGATTGGCGAGCTTCTCAGCTTTATCGAGCGTGCGATTCGTTAAGGTTAAATTTATCTCAGGAAAATAATGACGAAGGTTACGGGCCACCGTAGATCCAAAATCACCTGTACCCACCAATAAAATATTTTTGAAGTCTTGTGTTTCATTTTCATGAAACATGAGTTCTGCCGCAGCATAGCTCACTGAATATTTTCCACTGCTCAGGTTGGTATGAGCCTTTACTTTCTTTTGCGCCTGGTAGGCAAAATTAGAAATACGATCGGTGATGGTTCCTATCAACCCATGCTCGCGGGCTTCATCCAGCGCTGACTTTACCTGGCAAACTATTTCATAGTCACCGATGATCTGCGAATCAAGGCCCGATACCACATAAAAAAAGTGACGCACCGCCTCCATTCCATTAAGGACATAAAAGTATTCATCGAAAGCCTCCTCAGAAACTGATAATTGTTGAGCAACTAAATTTTTGAGTTCAGAGACAGGGGCACAAGCATAAAACTCAGTGCGATTGCAGGTTGATAACATAAAGAAATCACTAAACCCTGCGCTTACAGCATTGTCATACAGTTCTTTAGATTCCGGTTTAGTTATGGCATACTTACTTCGGATTTGGGTATCCGCCTTAGTGAAGTTGGTGCCTAACACTATAAAATGTTCCAGATTTCTGAAGAAGCCGAAAGGATCCACTTAAAAAATTGCTTTAGAACACAAAAATGGTCCCAAAGCAATTAAAAAAATAGCCCTATAAGTATAACAAATACCTTACTAATACCCTTTAAAGTGAGCTACCCAATATAAAATAGCCAAATCCGTATATTTTCATTGAAATTGATAAAACCATGATTTAAATCATGTTTTCCAGCGATCTCGGTTTATCTCATCAAATAGCCTAGAGTAACAAAAAAAGTTCTTCCTTCTGCAGGCAAAACACCAGGGCCTGGATATCCACCAGCTCTGCGCGTAAAATAATTTCTATTTGCCAGGTTATTCACTCCCGCTTTAATCGACAAGCCGGATTTGTGTTTGTATCCTGCTGTAACATCTATAATGGAATAAGAAGGTATCAAGCCATTTTGACCATTAGCAGAAGGTGCCTCTGTATTGTTGGCATCCGTGTATAGCTGATCAGTATAACTGTATTGAATACTTGAAGAGAAACCTCTATACGAATAGCTTACACCTGCCCGTAAAATATTCTCTGGTGCATATTCTACCTTTTTATCTTTGTAATTGGTTTCGCTCAGCTCATTATTGACCACTGTAACCACTTTGAAATTATTGTAGCGTGCATCATTATAGGCATACGAAGCAAACACACTTAAGTCTCCAAGGCTTCCTGAGAAGCCTGCTGCTTTTGTAATATTAAGCTCTCCAAAAGCTTCAACACCGCTGGAGGCACTTCCCCCTACATTGGTTTTATAGTTGTAAAATGATCCATCTTCTCGTTGTTGCTTAATGGTGCCCACACGATTGTCATAGATCAGATGGAATGCACTCACATCATAAATAAAATAATCTTTAAGATTACCGCGATAACCAATATCGATGTTTAATCCCTTTGCATCTGTGAGATTCGGATCAATTACATCCGTTGTTGGTGGCGTTGTTAACTCGGCAAACTGAACCGGACGATAAGACTGCGTTGCATTAGCATATAGTTTGGTTGTTTTGGAAATCGCATACTCCATTCCCACTCCACCAATGACAAAGCCTCTGCCTTTTTCCTGATTTTGTAAGTAAACAGGATTACCATTGGAAACACTATTATAGCCGCTGGCCTTGGCAAACAAGTATTCATAACGAATGCCTGGTATCACGATGAATTTCTCGGTGATGCTGAATAAATTTTCAGCAAAAAAAGCAGCGTTCTTACTACCGTAATCAATATCACCTGTCCAGGTGGTTCCATCTTGCAGGGTAATATCATAATCAGTTCCTGTGCTTCCTTTCCCTCCGCGATAGCGCAATGTGGTTCCGCTGTATAAGCGCATACCTGCACTTAAATTATGCCCCAATCTTCCGGTCTGATAGCTTAGAAGATACCGGGCTTCCATTCCATAATTTTTGTAATTATCCACATCCACCGTTCGTGAATTAAATTGTCCTGTGGTCGGATTGATTTCATCGGGAACGATAATCCCTGCGCTTGGTAAATAGCCAACACTATTTCGATCACCTGTGATATTAAACAGTTTCACATTTAATCGTTGACTTGTGCTGATCTTAACATCGGTTGTCACGGCAATGGTTTGCCAGGTAAGATCAAACCAATTTCGGCTTCTTAAACTTTGTTTTGGATTAATTTGAAATTGTTCATCAGTGAGTCCACCCGGTTGTTGACTCAACGAATGCCACCGGGTAAACTCCGTGGTGAATGAAACGCGATCGGATACTTTATACGTGACGGTGCCGGATCCAGTATTACTGCTATACTTATTATTATCACGCCATCCATCTGCACTTCGGTGATCAAAAAATGCATAGTAATTTATTTTTTGTGTTTTACCGCCTATTGCATTGTAGGTGTTAAAAAGTCCGTTGCTTCCTAAAGTCTGATACGTTTCAACTTGAACGGATTTAGTAAACTCACTTCCATTTTTTAGAATATAATTGACCATACCACCAATTTGAGGTCCGTACTGAAGAGAACCGTGACCTCTTACAATTTCAATTCGTTGTACGGATTGAAGTTGCGGATTATAATAAGCTTCGGGATATCCATAGGGGTCCGCTGAAATATCATATCCATTTTGCCGGACATTGAATTCCCACGAGCGGTTAGGGCTCAGTCCACGGGCTGCAATATTAATTTGAATTCCGCTGCCTTCACTTTCCCAGATGAATATGCCTGGTACTTTAGCCATTACCTGGCGCATCGTATTGGTAACAATATTTCCTTTAACATTATCAAGGACAACTAATGCACTTTTCTTGCCTGCGTAAATGTTAGTACCAACAATTTCCGGGAGTTGGTGAATATCCGATTTACTTCTTTGACCCACGATTGTGATCTCAGATAAAATCCGGGTAGGGATTGAGTCTTGCTCCTGTGCAATTAAAGACATAGTTATCAGAAGATTGAAGATGATTAGTGCATATTTCATAGGTGTATGAGCGGGTTATCCTCCCTTTATTTTTATTTAGACTTATTCTAAATAATGGGGCAAAGGTATATATCCAACTCACATACGCAAAATGATTTTTATCAGCTATGTCCTAAAATATGGCTGATTTAGTAACGCCTACGAGAGGTCGTTCTTCTGGGGGTCGAACCAAAGAGCATTCCGAAAACACCTCTAACCAGCTCACGACCAATCTGTTTTGTAACGGGTGAACCCAATACTTCATCCAATGTACTTTTCTCTTTTCTTGTTGAAGTACGTGAAGCCGTTTTTTCTTCCCGCTTGATTTCCTCTTGCTTTTCAAGATCCTTTCGGGCGGATTGCATTTTTTCGTTCAGCATTTCAAAAGCACTTCGCGGATCAACCGTTTCCTTGTATTTTTTGTACATATCTGAACCATCCAGGTGTGATTGATATTCTTGCGTAGTTAGTGGACCCATAAATGAAGAAGGAGGAGCCAGATGCGTAACAACTGTTTCTGTAGGAATTCCTTTTTCATTTAGGACGGTAATAAATGCCTGACCGATTCCCAACTGAGTAAACTGTTGCTCCATATCGTAGTACTCAGATTTAGGGAATGACTTGATCGTTTCTTTCAATGCTTTTACATCATTAGGTGTAAAGGCACGTATGACGTGGTGCACCCGATTACCCAACTGAGCCAACACATTAGCTGGCACATCCTGACTAACCTGTGTACAGAAAAATACACCTACCCCTTTTGATCGAATGAGTCGGATGATCTGATCGATCTGATCCATGAATGCTTTGGGGGCGTCTTTAAAAAGCAAATGTGCTTCGTCAAAAAAGAAAACTAAC
>JANOUH010000057.1:0-3610 GCA_031416795.1 Cytophagales bacterium
CAATCCATGCCATCTCCTGCGAATCATGCCCGGCACCACTCTGCATAAATTTAGTCGTAAGGCCAAGTGCCTTAGCTGATGCCGCTATTTTTTGTTGTAAACTTTTATCGGTCAATGCTGGCTTTGATGCATTTGCCTGTCGCACAAAACTGATTTTGGTTTGTGAATCGGTGGCAATCGCTACAGCCCGCTTTTCAATCGCGCTAAAGAGCATCTCAATTTTGTCGCTTGATAAATCACGTATCTCGAGACCCATCGTAACCTTGCCGGGAATAACATTATAGGCACCGGGCATGACTGCCATTTTTCCTATAGTGCCTACCTGGTTTCCATTCACGCTGGTGATCGTTTCATTCACGGCAATAATAAATTTGGAAGCACTTAACAAGGCGTCCTGTCGCAAGCTCATGGGTGTAGTGCCGGCATGATTGGCAAAACCTTCTACCGTTACCGCCCAATGCTCAATGCCCACAATTCCTTCTACCACTCCGATCTGAATATTCTCTTTTTCTAATATGCCGCCCTGCTCAATATGCAATTCAATAAATGCGTGGATATCTCCTTTTTTGCAGATGGGATCGCGAACATGATCGGGATTGCCTCCAATAACTTTAATGCCTTCGGCCATCGTCAATCCGCTTTGACTCACCTGCTTCAATCCATCCCCGGTTAAACCCTTTGCCAGGGCAATACTACCAATCGTGCCGCCTTCTTCATTCGCAAAAATGATTACTTCCAGCGGGTGGTCCGTGATCATTTTATTTTCGTTCAGCACTTCAATGACTTCCAGTGCACTGATAGAACCCAGCGTGCCATCATAGTTGCCGCCATCGGGCACCATGTCGATATGCGAACCGAAGGCAATAGGTTTTAGTGAAGTATTTTTTCCTTTTCGTTTGCCGATGATATTGCCGGCTGCATCGATGGTCACATCAAGCGATGCATTTTTCATGAGCTCCATAAACCACGCTCTTCCTTCGATGTCGCCCCTCGTGTAGGCAACGCGGTAGCCGCGCCCCTGATCATCCTTACCAAATTTAGATAACTCCAAAATGCGGCTTTCAATGCGGTGCCCGTTTATTCTGAAATCGGGGCTAGAGACAAATCGATTGCCATAAGAATCTATGAAGCCCAGTGTACCTGTGCTCATGGCCATCAAAGATGATTTCTTAATAAAGGTTCTTCGTTGCATATAGTGGAGATCTGATGTGTAATTTATTAGATATAATAGATCGTGAATATTTCTGCAGTGGTGCACTTCCGAAGTCTCGTCCTATCCACGAGGGCAAACGCTGAACGAAGATAAAACTTAATACCAACTCGTCACGGCACCATTGCAGAAACATTTTGTTGTGCGTAGTGTGCCTAGTCGCATTTTTGCTTTTTTGTCCTGTCGTAAGCGTACTTTTTACTGTCCTTGTACAATGCGTCTTGCAATCTCTTGTCTGTTATCTTTTCACCTTTTAATTCTGTCACGATATTGATTAGTTTTTTATTTTGTATCAGGAAAAGATTTTCTTTGTTCCAATGTCCAAAAGGCCTTTCTCTGCCAACCGAATCAATAGTCACCTTGAGTGTGTCGCCATTTACGGTCCAATGGCCTGTTTCTTTTTCATTCATCATGTCCCCTTGAAAGGTCGCGATAACTGTCGAGTCACAATTAAGTGTGAGTGTCCGTCCAAATTGTCGTACGTTTGAATTTCTTTGAATTCTTCTCGCATAAGTCCCAGGGATTTCAATGTCCGAAGTCTTGTCCCCTAATAATAGTCCAAAAAGTAGTATTAATTGAATCATGGTCTGAATGTCATTGGCACATTCTGACTAACGTTTCACAAGTTGTTGATATTCAATTGCAATCCGAGGTCGTCAGGGGTTATATCAAACTTATGAATTAGCTTTTTCATTTCCATCACCTTGCGTTTTCTTTTTTGATCAAGGAACTCGTATTGTGTGTCGGTCTTGTAAGGTACCTTCTTGGTAATCATATTCCAGATGATTACAGCCAACTTCCTAGCTGTAGCTGAAATGGCCGAGGTTCTTCCTTTTCGAAAAGCTATACGCTTAAAAAAATTGGAGAGAGCCGTATCCTTAAGATTACCTACTGCATTGGCAGCTTGACGCAAGGCTATCTTTAATCGATTGCTTCCTTTGGGCATCTTATTGCTCAGGATTTTTCCACCACTGATTTTGTTGTTTGGTGCTAATCTCAACCAACTGGTGAATTGTTTAGCCGATTCAAACTTGTTGATTCCGTGACCTACTTCACTCATCAGTGTCAATACTGTAGAGTGGCTCACGCCTTCAATGGCGAGTAGATCAACTCCCTCGAAGTATTGATAAGAAAGTAAGTTGATGTTGATATCCGGGTTGTTCTTGTTGAGTCGCTTATGAACTTTTCCTTCTATATGGTGTTGTCTTTTATTATCATCATTATTGATCTGCTCATTAAGAAGCTTTTGTATCTGCTTGTCACACTCGCTGATCTTTCCTTGAAAGATTTGATACAACTCATATTCATGGGTCAACGAAAACAGCAGATCCTTCCGTCCATTGCTTTGCAAGGCTTTGGCTATTTCCTGTTCTGATTTTTTGCAATTCCCATGTCTAAGAGAAGCTAATTTTTCAGGAATCATTTCGCCTTTGCAGATAGCATCGATAATGCTTAGACCGGTGAGCCCGGTTACATCTTTTACAACTACATCTAATCGGAGGTTGAGCAATCGTAAATACTTTTGCATTTTGCGTGAAGTATCCGCAGCCTGCTCCAACAAATTTGCTCTGTGTCTGCAGTAGGTTCGGAGTTGTTCGGTCGCTTCATCTGGAAGAAAGCTTCCACTCAAGAGTCCAAGGGTGTGAAGTTTTTGAATCCATTGGCAATCCTTTACATCCGTCTTTTTCCCCTTGATGTTCTTGGTGAATTTTCCATTGCAAAGAATGACTTCAAGTCCAACACTTTGAAGCGTGGTGAAAAGACTTTGCCAGTACGTGCCTGTACTCTCCATGGCCACTGTCTTTACTTCATTGTCCAGGAGCCATTGAGCAAGGGCGATCAGGTCTTCATTGTACACACCAAATTCTTTCACATCTCCATCACGCTGGCCAATAGCCACGTAATGAGAACGACTTCCCACATCAATACCTGCGGCTTGCGGGTTTACTACATCGAGAGCCATTTTTTCATTTTTCATAATTAAAGGGTTTAAGTGATTGAAAAAATGCTCTAAGGAAATGTATCTTAGCATAGAAATTATTCTGAACGGGGTTGCAGACAGTAGTCAGCACCACCAATTAAATTGTCCTAAAGCCTTTAGTTTTCTAACAACTAAAGGCTTTTTACATTTCAACCAGAATTGCGCTCGGGTTTTTACACGCCAATGGGCCAACGGTCTTTCATAGAGCACAACTAAGGTACGGTGCGTCCGTTAGCTTTCGAAATTGATTTTCGTCTCGGAAATGGGATGAATTGCCACCAGTCGAGTCACCCAAGGGAGTTTCACCCTTAGGTTCTCACGGAACCGTACGTGAAAGTCTCCCTTCATACGGCTCTTCCTGTTTAATCACAAATGTATTTCTACATCATGGATATACCAATCATCTTGGCTGTGATCTC
>JANOUH010000058.1:0-11584 GCA_031416795.1 Cytophagales bacterium
GTTTTATTCTACCAGGGAAATCAATTTCCTGAACGCTATAAGCAAGGTGCGTTCATTGCTTTTCACGGATCAACCGATCGGTCACCTTATCCGCAAGCTGGCTACATGGTTTGTTTCATTCCCTTTGAGAATGGGAAAGCAACTGGGAAGTGGGAAGTCTTTGCGGATGGGTTCACCGGAGTGGATACCGTAGTAAGTACAAGCGATGCCGAGTACAGACCTATGGGTCTTGCCACCGGCCCCGATGGTTCGTTGTATATCAGTGAATCGAATAAAGGAAAAATATGGCGTGTGATGTACAAAGGGGATAAAAGTAAGTTTGGTGAAGCGGACTTAGAGCAGATGGAAAAACGAAAATTAAGATCTTATATTAAAACTCCTGATGAGATGCTCGATAATTTACACATGGGCGATCGCCTGGAAGGCAGCATATTATATGATACCTACTGCGCAAGCTGTCATCAGCACGATGGCAAGGGCGACAACAATCGGTTCCCTCCGTTGGTCAATTCAGAATGGGTGGCAGGTGATGAGGAAAGATTAATTAATATCGTACTGAATGGCTATCAGGGTGAAATTAACGTGAATGGTAAACGTTATAACGGCATCATGCCCAAGAACACTCATCTGGATGATCACGCCATTGCTTCCATTTTAACGTATATCAGAGCGAGGTTTTCCAAGAAACCAAATCCTGTCAGTGAGTTTCAAGTAACCAAGGTTAGAAAGACTACTTCAAAATAAAATGATGTGCGAGTATATCCGTTTGTCTATATCCATAAAATTTAAATAATCATGATTGTGAAATCGATTCTATTATTGTCTATGTGTTTTATCGCTTCGGTAAAAGCACAAATACCAGCCAGCCCGGTTTGCAACTTGTTAGTGGGAACCTACACGTCATCCGACAAGAGCCAGGGGATTTATGTGTACTCGTTTAATACAGAGACAGGTGAATTCACTTACAAGGCGGAAGCGACTGGAATTAAAAATCCATCGTATTTGGCTGTCACACGAGATCGAAAACATGTGTACTCGGTCAGTGAAGGAGATCAAGGTACGATCAGTTCTTTTTCTTTTAATGCCGTAACAGGAAAGCTAACTTTTTTAAATAACGCCCCTTCGGGTGGCACAGGCCCATGTTATGTTTCTGTGGATGATAAAAACAAATTTGTGTTTGCCGGAAATTATTCGGGAGGAAGTGTAACGGCTATTCCGATCAAAGCGGATGGATCATTAAGTTCGGATATACAAAACATCCAACATGAAGGAAAGAGTATTAAACCCAATCAGGAAAAACCACACGTGCATGCTGCCGTGTTATCAAAAGATAACAAGTATTTGTTTGTACCTGATTTGGGTACCGATAAAGTAAACATCTACCATGTTGATATCACCAAAGCAAAACCATTGACTCCTGCAAATCCTGCCTTTGCCAGTATTGCTGTCGGTGGAGGCCCCCGTCATTTCGTTTTCCATCCCAATGGAAAGTATGCGTATGTCATCCATGAAAATACCGGAGAAGTTACAGCCTTTGATTATGCCAGTGGAAAACTAAAAGAGAAACAAAAAGTCTCTATGGCTGTCCCTGGTTATGCCGGAGATATTCATGCTGCTGATATCCACATTTCGCCCGATGGAAAATTTCTTTACGGTTCTATGCGGGCCAACATAAATGAGCTTGGAATTTATTCGATTGCTAAAGATGGTAAGTTGACCTTCGTAGGCAGACAATCAACGCTTGGAAAAATCCCACGCAATTTTGAGATCGATCCAACTGGTAATTTTCTGTTGGTAGGAAATCAAAACAGTGACGAGATCGTCATTTTTAAAAGAGATAAGAAAACAGGATTACTTACCGATACAGGAAAAAGAATTTCAGTTGGAAAGCCGGTGTGTTTGAAGTTTGTGGCAGCGAATTAAAATCATTTAGATATGACAACTAAAATTAATCCTTTGCGCGTGTTGGTTGTAGGATGTGGAAACATGGGTGCTTCTCATGCCACGGCTTATCATACTATGGATGGATTCCAGATTTGTGGAATCGTATCTACCGGAAAGAGCAAAGAAGTATTGAATGCAAAACTCGGTGGAGACTATAACTTATATAGCAACTATGACGAAGCTTTGGAGAAAACCAAACCTGATGCCGTCTGCATTTCAACTTACCCGGATACACACGAAAGTTTTGCGATCAAAGCTTTTGAAAGAGGATGCCACGTGTTTATTGAAAAGCCAGTGGCGGATACAGTCGCTGGAGCGGAGCGCGTTATGGCAGCGGCAATAAAAGCCAATAAAAAATTAGTGGTGGGATATATTTTGCGCCATCATCCATCCTGGGAGAAATTTATAGAATTGTCGCATCAATTAGGTAAACCATTGGTGATGCGCATGAACCTCAATCAGCAGAGTCATGGATATATGTGGGATGTTCACCGCAGCCTGATGAAGAGCTTAAGTCCGATTGTAGATTGTGGTGTGCACTACATTGATGTGATGTGCCAGATGACGCGCAGCAAACCAATTCAAGTAAGTGCCATCGGTGCGCGACTCACCGAAGAAATTCCGGCAGGGAATTATAACTATGGTCAACTCCAAATTCGTTTTGAAGATGGCTCGGTAGGATGGTATGAAGCAGGGTGGGGCCCAATGATCAGCGAGACAGCTTTTTTTGTGAAAGATGTAATTGGGCCAAAAGGTTGTGTTTCCATTGTTGCCAAGGATGCGGGTGGAAGCGGCAAATCAGATTCCATTGACGCACATACTAAAACGGAGTCACTACGGTTTCATCATGCAGAGCTTAATAAAGATAATCAGTTCGTAAAAGAAGACACGTGGATCAACCTTAAGGATGAACCGAATCATCAGGAGTTGTGTAATCGCGAGCAGCGTTATTTCTTAAAATCAATTCAGGAGAACATGGATCTTACGGATCACATGCAGGATGCCGTGAATAGTTTAAGAATTGCATTCGCTTGTGATGAATCGGTTCGAACAGGAAAAGTGGTATCTCTTCTGTAAGTTTTGTTAAGGGAACCATGTCTGCAACAACCATAAAAAATTATCGCTGGATTATTGTCTCCCTTTTGTTCTTTGGAACCACCATCAATTATCTCGACCGCCAAATCATAGGTTTACTCAAACCTATTTTGGAAAAAGAATTTGAATGGACGGAGACTGATTTTGCTCACATTGTCATGGCTTTCTCTGCTGCCTATGCCATTGGGCTTTTAATTACCGGATGGTTCATTGATAAAGTAGGAACTAAGATTGGTTATTCCATTTCTGTCATAGTGTGGAGCATCGCAGGCATGCTTCATGCTGTTGCCAAAAGTGTTACCGGTTTTAGCCTGGCGCGATTAGGATTGGGAATAGGAGAGGCGGGTAATTATCCGGCTGCGATGAAGGCTGTAGCAGAATGGTTCCCAAAAAAAGAGCGTGCCCTCGCCACCGGAATATTTAATGCCGGAACAAGTGTTGGCGTAGTGGTTGCGTTGTTAATTGCTCCCTGGATATTAGTAAATTATGGATGGCAATCCGTTTTTTGGATTACCGGTGCAATTGGTTTTGTGTGGTTGATATTTTGGTGGTGGCTCTATGAAATTCCATCAAAGCAAAAGTATTTAACAATTCAGGAACGGGATTACATCGAACAAGGACAACAAATACATCCGGATGCGATTAGTGTTCAGGCCATCAAGTGGTATAAATTATTTTCCCTTCCCCAGACATGGGCTTATATCACTGGAAAATTTTTGATTGATCCTATCTTCTGGTTTTTTCTGTTTTGGTTGCCTTCGTATTTCTCATCCATTTTTAGTTTGGATTTACGCAAGCCCAGTATTCCGTTGATGATCATCTATGCATCAACTACCATGGGCAGCATTGCCGGTGGACATATTTCGTCATGGTTTATCAAGCGTGGCCTGCCTACGTTGAAGGCCCGCAAAAGGGCTATGCTGATTTTTGCTGTACTGGAGTTATCCATCATCGCTGCACAATTTGTTACCAACGTTTGGGTGGCGGTTGCACTGATAAGCCTCGCTGTTGCTGTGCATCAGGCATGGGCAACGAATGTATTTACTACTGCCTCTGATATGTTTCCAAAAGAAGCAGTGAGTTCTGTAGTAGGCATTGGAGGAATGGCAGGTGCCGTGGGCGGTATTCTTTTTCCGATGTTAGTAGGATATTTGTTGGATACGTATAAAGCAGCAGGAAATTTAGTGGGAGGTTATAACGTACTCTTTACCTTATGCGGATCAACGTACCTGATCGCATGGATCATCATTCATTTGTTGACGAGGAAAGTTCATCAAGGATAATTGTTTGTTTTACCTTTCAGTCTTAATGAATAAAGAATAAGACTAAAAAATCTATTGATTCTTATCTGGAAAATGAACTGCCACTTCCGGGTGCATAGTATAAAGGCGGTATTGAATTCCATCATGCACCAATATGCCGCTTGATTTATTTTCTTTCATAATCGGATTTGATGCATATTTTGTCCAGTGAATCAAGTCCGTTGATGCCGCTACGTTTGTACTCCATTCACGCCAGTCTTCGAAAGCCGTGCCATGGTAGTATCCATAGTAAACGCCTTCATGTTTTATAATCAGATTTAACGCCACTCCGAATTTATCATACGCTTCCGGGCCTTTGTGGAGAACCGGCTCATCCTGAACATTCACCCATGTTTTTAAATCTCTCGAAGTAGCCAACCAAATTCCTTCGTCATTTCTCTCATAGAAGAGATACCATATATTATTTTCATGCCAGGCAGTAGGAGTGCCATAAGGACCAGCGCTTAGTTTCTCTCCATTGGTCGTTCGGATATCCAATGCTCCATGATCAGACCAATGAATCCGATCTTGTGAAGTCATTAAATGCGCGACATCATGTTTACCTTCAGCAAACATATAATACAAACTGTCCACTTTCACCACCATCATATCCTCCACCCAACTTTCGGCAAAGATTGGATTTCCTTCATATCGGTTAAATGTGATACCATCTTTAGAAGTGGCATAGCCCAGATACAAGGTCGTCTCTACGGTATCGCGAAATCCTGTGTACCAAAGATGATACGTTGAATCTTCGCGCAAGATGTATCCCCGTTCACGAATATGTTCGTCCCACGTTTTAGTGCCGGTGCCTGAAAACACTGGATTTTGTGAGGCGCTATAAAAGTTGACAACTTCAGATGGAAAGACAGGCGCAGATTTCTTTGTTCCATCGATCGCGCAAGATGTAAGAGCTAATGCTGTCCAGACAAAAATATTCTTCATGATGTGTAGATTGATGATGAGCAGTGAAAGCAATTTTGAGTGTGATGAAGTTAACGTATTTAATCTCTCTATTAAATCACTCCTTATACTTAAAACTTTTGTCAGGATAGGGAGGAGCCTTAGGAACAGTGATTGGTTCTTTTGCTAACTTATCCTGCAGAAATTTTATCGCAGCTTCCAGTTGGGTATCTTTTCCCAGGAAGGTTGTATAAGGTTCATTATCTACTATGATATCAGGATCTACACCATGGCCTTCGATGAGCCACTTACCATCGGCATAAACACCAAACTCTGCAGCCGTAGCAATTCCGCCATCGACAAGACGATTGCTGCTGGTAAGCCACACCTCTCCACCCCAGGTTCGCGTTCCTATGATGGTGCCCAGGTTTAGCCTGCGAATACCTTCTGTTACTGCTTCTCCATCTGAGCCCGTGCTCTCATCACACAACACTACGATGTGACCACGAAATGCATACTGCATATTCCAATAAGGTTTACCAACATTAGGCTGCCAGAAGAACCATGCCTTGCGCATCAGTTTTTCCAAAACCCAACTATCAATGTTGCCACCTCCGTTATGTCTTACATCAAGGATGAGTCCGCCCCGGTTGAATACCGGATAAAACTGCTTCACGAAATCGTTCATGTCTTCCTGTGTCATGGCCCTTAAATGAATATAGCCCACTTGTGATGAAGTCTTTTGATCCACTTCCTGTCTGCGGGTATATTCCCACTCCGAATAGCGCAGCTTTGTTTCCTCCCATTCGGATATTGGTTTTACCAATTGGTCGAACACTACGCCAGTACTATTTTGTAAGGTAAGCTTCACCCATACATCCACTTTGCCTGACAGTGCCAGGTAAAGACTACCCGGATCATTCACAGGTTGATCATTGATTTTGAGTAACCGATCTCCGTTTCGGATTTTTAAATGTGGCTTCATCAGCGGTGAAAGACTTTCAGGATAATCAGGATCACCCTGGTAAATGTGTACAATCTTATAACCGGTAGCGGAAACATCTCGTTCAAGTTTTGCACCCAATGAAGCGATGGGAATATCTACCGGAGGTTTGCGCTTGTCACCTCCATATACAAAAATGTGAAGAGCTGAAAGTTCTGAAACCATTTGTGCAACCAGGTTGTCAAGTTCAAATCGATCTGTCACCCTTGGTAATAATGTCTCATATCGCTTTCGTGCTGCTACCCAATCTACGCCATGTAAATTCCGATCATAGAAATAATCGCGTTCCATGCGCCACGCATCATTGAACATTTGTTTCCAGTCGTCCATTGGATCGTATTGAAAGACCCAGCTTGAAAGATCCAGCTTTATTTTCTCCAGGTCAGCCTTGCTGCCATCGGCATCGGCAATAAACAAGGTGTTACTCTTATCGATAACCAGTTTTTTCTTATCAGGCGACAAATCAAATCCCGTGATCTCATCGGCCACGAGAGTAGGTTCCAGTTTCTTTTCATACCCAATCTTTAGCGCATATAACTTCTGTTTGTTGTATTGGTTGGCTTCCATCTCTGTCCAGTAGATGTGTTTCTCTGCGACACGCATGCGCAGAATGTTTTTACCTGCAACCGGAATTTCATAGAGCCTTTTTGAAGCAGCTAACCAATCGATATTGGTAGGCACAGCAGGTTCTGCTTTAACTTCTTTCTTCTTTGACTTTGTCACCTCCTTTTCATCTTTTTTTACCTCTTCTTCCTTTTGCTTTTCTAACCATCCATCTGTTTGATTGAAGGGAAAGAGTTGATTTTCCTCCAGCGCCATCGCATATAGTTTTGCTGTTTTATCGAAGTAGGGTTCAGGTTGACGCGAGCCCCAGGGAGAACCTACGGTACTGTTTAAGTTTCGTTCCGATACGAAATAGAGCCACTTATTGTCAATCGTAAACTGCGCGTTGTAACTATTCAAACGAGTGGTTGTGATGATTTCGATCTTTCCCGTGGGAATATGATATGACTTGATCACCACATGAATGTTCCCTTCAGCTGATTCATAGGTCAGATGGTTTCCATCCTTTGCCCATATCACTCCATTGACTCCACCGTTTTCATTCTGTTCAATCAGTTTAGATGTGCCTTCACTCACGGAATACAAGGTCAATTTTAAATCCTTGTCCGAATAGGCAATATGTTTTCCGTTGGGAGATACATACATGTCGGTGATCAATACTTTTGAATTGTGTGTGAGTTGCTGGGGTGCTCCGCTTCCATCGGCAGGAGCCTTCCATATTTCATACTCTCCACTTTCGTCCGATAAATACACGACTGTCTTCTCATCCATAAAGGCTACCATTTTATAACGGACGCCACTCTTTCTGGTGATTTCAACCCAGCGGCTTCCATTGGCCGGGCTAACAAAAAGCCTTCCTCGTGAAATCAGAGCAATAAATTTTCCACCGGGTGATACCTCCCAATAGGATATCTTATCGGTAGGATTTTTGATCCAATGCGGACTACGCTGATCAAAGTCAGACTGAATAGCAATGTCCAGAATGCGATCTTCATTTTTCTCAATATCATAAAGCCCCACGTCAGCACCTTTCTGATACACGATGTTGGAATCATGCATGTATGCCGTCATTAAATCCCAGCCGCTGGAGTATGTATGTTGTTTAAGGTCCTTGCCTTCGGTGTTCATCGACCAGATATTCATGGTTCCATCACGGTCACTGGAAAAATAAATCCTGTCTTTATAAAACATAGTTTCACGGCTAGTGCCTGTGTAGTCACAGGTAATGCATACTGAAGGCGCATTGCCAGCAAACTTCCATATATTTTGAGCGGTACCGCCTTTGTATCTTTTTGTATGACTTCCCTGGAAGGCGAAGCGAGTAAAATACAAAGTGCCTTTTGTATCGAATGCACCATCCGCTGCCTGAGCAAGTGGAATCAGTTCGCTCGCTAATGTAGTAGGATCAAGTTTGATCAATTGATTGTCTTCCAACGGGCTTTCACTTCTTGTTGTGTACAGAATCTTCCCATCCGTCATCCACCTAATCGCCTTTACTTCCCAGGAGTTAGCGTACGTAAGCCGCTTAGGTATTCCACCGGTGCTTGCAATCATGTATAGTTCAGGACTTCCTTCGAGTTCTCCCGTAAAAACAATTTGCTTTCCGTCCGGGCTAAAGGCAGGTTCTGATTCCATGCCATGATGTGTGGTAAGCCGGGCAGTTTGACCTGTGGATATGTCATATTTCCAGAGATCGCCTTCAGCGGTGAACACTACCCACTGGCCATGTATTGCAGGCGTGCGGTAATATCCTTTTTGCTGTGCCATCACATACTGACTGCAAAATATCAGGAGGATTAAAATACTTCTCATGTGTTAAATAGCTTTTGATTGTATAAAATTGGAGAATACAAGTTATAGAATTTAGAGTAGAATAAGGTACTATATTTTTACTCGCGATGATTTCTACTTTGGGTGCGTCACGGGGAGGGTACAAAACTGAAATAGTTACCATGACAATGATAATCACCATTGAGATTTAGTATAGCAATCACACTAAGCACATGATTGATATACTCCAACGTCAGTCATCATGTATTCATCTTACTGATTAGATTCCTTCCAAAGTTTATAACATAAGGTGGCAGCAATGATAATTACACCAACGCTACCCATGATAGGTATTTCATTACCTCCAATCGAAACCCGAAAAGGGTAAAAAAGTCGGACCACATGAATCAGTGCCCCAATACCAAAGAGCACCGATGCCGTTTTTGTAAATGGTTTCATATGTTTTTTATGTTGTTTGATGATTCAAAAATAATCCGATTGAAAAGGTCGGGGCTGCAAACCCCGACCACAAGAAATAATTAAAATTGTTCCAGTTACTTCGAACTCAAGTCTGCCCTGAGCATGAGCATCTCGCCATAGGTACGATCCGTATATTTCTGTACACTTTCCAGATACTCGTCAAAGGAGCCTTCTCCATGTACTGCATTGTATCTTTCAGGAAATGGTTTGCGGAAATTGGCTTCTTTTTCTTTCCAGCCTTGCTTATGTCGGTACACAAACATGAGTTGAGGTTCACCTGAAAAATGAGCTTCATATACGGCCACAGTTTGACCAGCAGCTTCCCATACTTTTTTAACCTTTTTTATCCGTGCTTCAACTTTACCTGTCCAGCCTGCTTTGGAAAACATGTGAGTAACGGAAATCTTATCGGTGAAATCTCCCACTTGAGTGGTACTTAAATCAGCCCGGTAAACCATATAGGCCGAGCCGCCCCGGTCGGTTGTGAAGGGAGCAATATTCTTTTGATAATCTGCGGTGTGTTCTGCGCCAAGTGTGCCACGAGTATCCAGGGCTGTCCAGCTGTTTGGCCCTTCTGAGATGGCATAGCCACCGGCATCGGGCCCTGACTGAATATCTGATACACGCCATTTCCAATCACCACTATGATACTTTTGTGAGTGGGCGGCAAGAGCTTTTTCTAACTCGGCTACTTTGTCGGGCTTAGCGAAAATACGTTCAACGCTGATTACGTTTTTATCTTGGCCGAATCCGATAAGGGACATTGACAGGAGAGCTAGATAAAGAATTGTTTTTTTCATTAGAGTAAGGGTTTAGGTGAAACGATATTAAAAATTTCAAAAGATAAATTCTGGATAATCCTAATACAGGGAAATCAAATCTTTACGAGCAAAACTCAATCGCTTCTTATCGTTCCGGGCAGGGCAGGCGCATAGCAAATGCCGGAAATATTTTATACTGATAGGTCAAATTAAAGAAAAATACGGATAAACACAACCTAACATATTTACTTCGATAAATATGGAAATGGATTTAATAAATCGGCCATGGAGATCAGTATGGAGGTGATTTAAACCAGCGAACTGCGAAAGGCTAAGTTTAAAATAAGACAAAATGTTATTACATTGTATCTACTATGCAAAGCACACTAATAAAAATTGGTAACTCTAAGGGAGTAAGAATCCCCGCAAGCCTGTTGAAGGAATACGATTTTGGGGATGAAGTAATTCTTGAGCTTCAGGAAACAGGAATTTTGATTAAACCAGCAAAGAAACCCAGGGCAGGGTGGGGTAGAGCATTTAAAAAAATGCATTTATGCAATGACGATGCCCTATTGATGGATGACGTTTTTAAGGATTAAAAATTTGCACATTGGAAGTAAAGCAATATGAAATAAAATTGGAAGCGTTGCCAGGCAGACCGCAGAGAAGATTAAGCAGGTTATGAAGGAAACCTTTGTTGATTAAATTAGTATGCCTTCACGCGTCCCCGGTTTCGAATACAACATCCACCAAAGGGCGGACTGGATTTCATTTCTAAAGAGATCGGCATGCCTTCGTTGATTCAAGGATACGAGTATGATATTTTTATCTCTTATCGCCACAACGATAACCGAAGCGGTTGGGTAACAGAGTTTGTGAATGCGCTGCAGGAAGAGTTGGCAGCAACCATCAAGGAACCTCTCTCCATTTACTTTGATAAAAATCCTCATGATGGCCTGCTCGAAACCCATGATGTGGATGGTTCACTGAAGGGAAAGATTAAATGCCTGGTGTTTGTTCCCATTATCTCCCAAACCTATTGTGATCCTAAATCCTTTGCCTGGAACCAAGAGTTTTTACCTTTTCTGGAGTTTTGCAAACAAGACAAGTTTGGATTGGATATCAAATTGGCCAATGGCAACGTGGCTAAGCGAGTACTCCCCATTCGCATACATGAGATTGATGAGGTCGATAAAAACTTATTTGGAAACGCGATCGGTGGTGTCATGCGGTCCATCGATTTTATTTACAGGTCTTCGGGCGTCAATCGTTCTTTGGTTTCATCAGATTCAAGGGAATTGAATCAGAATAAAACACAATATCGCGATCAGATAAATAAAGTTGCCAATACGATCAAAGAATTGCTAAATGGTTTGACAAACTATGAAAGTATAAAGGCTGGCTCATTCGTAAACCCGCCAGTAAAGCGTCAGCCTTTGCCAGTTGAGTCTGAAAGTAGAAATGACCGCCCAGAACCAGGAACAAGGTATGCTGGAAATTCTTTATCCATTTTAAAAATAGTTGGCGTTATCATCATCTCTTCATTCGTTACGACCCTGGTGTTTTGGAAATATTTCAGCGCGAATGACTCTAAGGACACTGAAGAGGCAATACGTTTCTCTATTCTTCCCCCGGCCGGCACTTCAATAGAACTTATTGGGGAAGCCACAGTGGGTACTGGAAGAAGGGCCATTGATGTTTCCTGTTCAGGTGATCGAATCATTTTCATTGGAAATCATAATGGCCGACCTCACATCTTTGTA